>NZ_VPDB01000093.1:0-9210 GCF_013417925.1 Acinetobacter sp. YH12218 | reverse complement strand
TCATATTAAGCTTTACGAGGGCGTTGTATCGTCTGACGAGACGTGTATCAAGATGGGAGATATTAAATTGAAGAGCATGCTCTTCAATTTAACCCAAAACTTGGGATTTGTGTAGATACCTATGCCTGAAAGGAGAGGGAATTTAAAACATGAATTTTAAAAGTTCAAAAAATGATTTATGCACGAGGTCTATTCCAAAATTTAATTAGGAAATTTTAAGCTGCAGGATGACTGAGTTGATCAATAATACCTTGTGCAGCCAATTCATTTAATTCAGCTTCAGTTCTATATTGGGACAAAATTTCTGTCGTGTGCTGTCCTAACTGTGGTGGTGCATGACGGTATTCCACAGGTGTATCAGATAACTTCATCGGTGAACCAATCACTTTAAAATCATGATTTAAAGCATGTGGAATATTCACTACCATGTTACGGTGTTGAATTTGTGGTTCATTTAATGCGTCGTCTACAGAGTTGATTACACCGACTGGCACTTTTACCGCATGAATCGCATCGACCCAAACTTGAGCATCTTGAGTCAGAAAAAAGGCACTCAATAATGGAATCAATTCATCACGGTGTTTTACCCGATCTTGATTACGTAAATAGTTCGGCTGATCTAACAGTTCTGTATAGCCAATCGCAATACACAAGTCTTTAAATTGCTTGTCGTTACCACAGGCAATAATAAACTCCTTATCTTTGGCTTTAAAAGTTTGATACGGCACAATATTCGGGTGATTATTTCCCATACGCTTGGGTGCTTTACCTGAGGTCAAATAGTTCATACCTTGATTGGCTAAAGCTGCCACCTGTACATCGAGTAAAGACATATCAATATATTGACCGCGTCCAGTATGCTGCCGCGCCAACAATGCCGCCTGAATGGCAATCGTTGAGTACAGTCCGGTCTGAATGTCGACTACAGCGACCCCCACCTTTTGTGCTCCGCCACCGATTACATCATCAGATTCACCAGTAATACTCATTAAGCCGGACATACCTTGAATAATAAAGTCATAGCCCGGTTCTTCCGCGCGAGGCCCATCCTGACCAAAACCTGTAATTGAGCAATATACGATATTTGGATTTAGCGCACTGAGCGATGCATAATCCAAACCATATTTGGCAAGTGAACCTGCTTTGTAGTTTTCAATCACGACATCTGCAGTTTGGGCAATTTCACGGACTAGGGTTTGCCCTTCTTCACTGGCAATATCAATGGCTACAGAATATTTATTACGGTTCGCACATTGGTAATAGCCTGATTCTTTCGTCGCTTGACCTTGCTGATTTGGCATCCAAGGTGGTCCCCACATACGGGTATCATCCCCGACTTTAGGACGCTCAATTTTGATTACCTCTGCACCTAAATCAGCCAATATTTGACCGCACCAAGGACCTGCTAAAACACGGCTTAAGTCCAATACACGAATTCCTTTTAATGCACCCATAGTTCACTCCAGATGTGCCATAGTATTGAGCTATGGCACAGATCTTTTTAATTATTTTACTGTTGCAGTTTTTGCAGACGCTTTTTGCTCTGCATCAGCTACATGTATATCTAAACTGGCCAGTTTTTCTTTTTCCGCATCTGAAGAAAGTGATGCTTGCTGCGGGTCATATTGACGTTCACGAATGAACAAGCCTGGAATAACACCTGCAATAAAGTAAGCAGCACCCATCACAATAAAGGCCATAGTGAACGATCCGCCTGCGGCAATCATACCAATGGTTGCTGGTGCAATGGCTGCGCCTAAGCGCCCCATATTGTAAGCACCGCCAATGGCTGTACCGCGCACATCCGTAGAGAAACTTTCTGCCATAAAAGTTGCATTTACACCGTATGGAATACCGTATAAGAAACCGAAAGTTACGAGTAAATAGGCAATGTTGGTTGGTGTGTTATAGAAAATGATGATCGGTAAAAATGCTGCCGTGGCTACCGTACCAAACACAAAGGTTATACGACGTCCGAACTTGTCAGCGGCATAGCCAGCTAAAATTTTGCCCAGAATCATGGCGGTATATGCACCTACCATATAGCCTGTCATGGCTTTAAAGTTCATGCTGAGTTCGGTTTCTAGATACGTTGGCATCCAGTTGTTAACACCGTAATAACCGAATTGTAGAAATGCAGCGGTCGACATCCAAAAGAAGAACATTTTGCGATGATTAGTGTGTCCAAAAATACGTTTATAAATACTTTCAGAAGGTGCATTTTGATTGACTGCAGCTTGCTGCTGTACAGGTTCAAGTTTTAATTCACGGCGTTTTAGCTGCTCAATTTTTGCTTCCTGCCAAGATTTTGGTTCAGGAACAAAACGCATAAAGATAAGGGCAAAAGCAGCAGGAATAATCGTGACATAAAATAGCATGCGCCAGCCGTGATCTGGAATAATGGCACCCGCCATCAGCGTTGCAACGATATACCCCACGGTTTGACCCGTTTGCAAAGTCCCAAGTACCGTTGT
This sequence comes from Acinetobacter sp. YH12218, assembly GCF_013417925.1. Classification (NCBI taxonomy): domain Bacteria; kingdom Pseudomonadati; phylum Pseudomonadota; class Gammaproteobacteria; order Moraxellales; family Moraxellaceae; genus Acinetobacter; species Acinetobacter sp. YH12218. The sequence goes on along the minus strand of NZ_VPDB01000093.1, from coordinate 6,736 downwards.
GCGGTATTTGGTTGGTACATATTCTGCCATGAGCGTATTACACGCCATATAAAGTGAGCCCAGACCAAATGCGCCAATAAAACGTAAAATTAAAAATTGTTCATAGCTTTGGGTAAAGCCTAAAATACAGGTCATGATTGAGAAAAATACTACTGACCAAGCAATAGTTTTCACACGACCAAATTTATCGCACGCCCATCCACCAGAAATACCACCTAGCGCCATCCCTGCTAAAGAAGAGCTACCAAGCATTCCTGCTTGAAATGTACTTAAACCAAACTCAGCCTTTAAACTGGTGAGGCTGAATGACAGCAACATAATGTCTACACCATCAATCACCAATGAAATAAAGGCAAAAATAAAGGCCATTTTCCAAGTGTTGCTGGTAATACGATGCATCGTGCCCACGTTAGAAGGCAATTTGAGCGTTCCTGCTCCGTTTTGCATTTCGTTATTCATTTCCTTGTTCCTCATTTTCCCAAATGAGTCATCGGCATTCCTATGTCTGCACATTTTCCTTTTTTATTCTTTTTATTTCATCACTGCTCAGGCTATTGCACAGAGTTACAAGAGTGTTTCACGATGAATCCTTTATTGATTAAGTTTATTTTTGCATAAAAAGTCTCTAAGGCACTCTATGTAGAGCACCTTATTGATATTGAATTCAATTAGTTACCAAAAGCCGCGATGCCTGTTTGCGCACGACCTAGAATCAGTGCATGTACATCATGTGTGCCTTCATAAGTGTTGACGACTTCGAGGTTAACCAAATGGCGGGCAACACCAAACTCATCAGAAATACCATTTCCGCCCATCATGTCACGCGCTACACGGGCAATATCTAAAGCCTTGCCACAGTTGTTACGTTTAATGAGTGATGTGCCTTCTACTGCAGCTAAACCTTCATCTTTCATACGTCCAAAGCGAAGCGCAGCTTGTAGCCCCAAGGCAATCTCAGTTTGCATATCCGCCAATTTCTTTTGAATCAGCTGATTCGCCGCCAATGGTCGACCGAACTGTTTGCGGTCCATGGTGTATTGGTGCGCTGTGTGCCAGCAGAATTCAGCTGCGCCCATTGCGCCCCAAGCGATACCATAACGTGCACTGTTTAGACAGGTAAATGGACCTTTTAAACCACGTACTTCTGGAAAAGCGTTCTCTTCAGGGACAAAAACATTGTCCATGACAATTTCACCGGTAATCGATGCACGTAAGCCAACTTTACCGTGAATCGCTGGTGCTGATAGCCCTTCCCAGCCTTTTTCCAAAATAAAACCACGAATGTCACTAACATTACCTTCAGGCGATACTTCTTTCGCCCAAACAACAAACACGTCGGCAATTGGGCTGTTGGTAATCCACATTTTTGCGCCAGTTAGACGGTAACCACCTTCGACCTTTTTTGCACGAGTAATCATGCTACCTGGGTCAGAGCCATGATCTGGTTCAGTTAAACCAAAACAGCCAATGTATTCGCCTGTTGCCAGTTTTGGTAGGTATTTCTGTTTTTGCTCTTCAGAGCCAAATTCATTAATCGGCACCATCACCAAAGAACTTTGCACGCTGGCCATAGAGCGGTAGCCAGAATCAACATATTCAATTTCACGTGCAACTAATCCATAGCTAACATAGTTTAGACCTGCGCCGCCGTATTGCTCTGGAATCGTAGGGCCAAGCAAGCCAAGTTCGCCCATTTCTCGGAAAATAGATGCATCGGTTTTTTCATGGCGGAATTGTTCGAGTACACGTGGCTGTAAACGCTCTTGACAGTATGCATGCGCAGTATCACGAATCATGCGTTCTTCTTCAGTTAATTGCTGTTCCAAAAGAAACGGATCTTGCCAGTTAAATTGTACTTTTGGTTTTTTTACATTGACCATTTGATTCATCGCATCCTCTGCTTTTTCGGGCTTTCTTTGTTTTATTTGATGCTATGTGTGAAAAGTGATTCATTCAAACGATTAATTTGCATGTAGATATGCGCCTTTCACATACCTGAGCTTTGTCCACGGCGTGTTAAGCACTTTAGCCACTGATTTGAACTGCGGATTGCTTTATTTATAGACTATAGTGGTATATGAAAATCATTCTTATATGCCATTTTGTGATACCTCTCGATAAAAAGGACTTTATCTATGCGGCGCAATATTCCATCATTGCAAAGCTTAATTTGCTTTGAATCTGCTGCAAAAAACGCAAGTTATACGCATGCTTCTCAAGAGTTATTTATTACTCAAAGTGCTGTGTCACGCCAAATTCAACAGCTTGAAGAATATTTAGGTGTCATGCTATTTAGCCGAACACGTCACGGTGTCGATCTCACAGAAGCAGGCAAACAATATGCAAAAAGTATTAAACCCTTTTTGCAAGGCATCGAAAAAAGCACCTCTGATATCATGACGCACAAAGGCTTAGGCGGTACTTTAAAGCTGGGCGTTGTGCCAACGTTTGCCACACGTTGGCTGTTGCCAAAATTAAATAAATTAAATGCACAGCATCCTGAAATTACCGTGCATTTGGAAACTAGTACCAAACCTTTTTTGTTTAATGAAAATGTCTTTGACGCGGCGATTTTTGCAGGAACGCAACAGCAAATTGAGCATTGGCCGGGTATTCAAGCGCATTATTTAATGGATGAAGAAGTGGTTCCCGTTTGTTCCCCCAAATTGATTGAAAACAACTTTCCCGATGCGGAAATGACCGATGATCACAGTTTTAATTTAAGCGATGAAGAGTTACTTCAATTGCCCTTATTACAGCAAACCACCCGTCCAAGTATTTGGCAAGAATGGTTTCAAGCCCATCAGCTTCAGCATTCCAAACCATTTGATGGTCAGCGACATGAACTATTTTCTATGCTTTCTGTGGCAGCCAGTCATGGCATGGGTATGGCACTGATTCCACAAATGCTGATTGAAGCAGAACTGAGAAAAAAAGAATTGGTGATTGCATCAAATAAAAAACTGCACGGTAGCCGAAAATATTATTTAGTCCATTCGAGCCAAGACAGTTCACCGCAAATACAAAAATTTGTCGATTGGGTGCTACAAGAATTGCATCAGCTAAGTTGAAGTAATCGCTATATTTTGAGTACAGTAAATTCGCTGAATTATTCGTTCAATACATGCAACCGTACGCAATGGACTCATCAATTAAAATATAAGGCTAAATATCTATGCAAAAAATTGTGGTGTTTTCAGGTGCCGGCATTAGCGCAGAAAGCGGCATCAATACCTTCCGTGATAGTGATGGTCTTTGGGAGCAGCATCGTATTGAAGATGTGGCCACACCTGAAGCTTGGGCACGTGACCCTTCTTTAGTACAGCGTTTTTATAATGAACGCCGTAAACATATTTTAGCCGCAGAGCCAAATGCAGCGCATAAATTAATTGCTGAACTCGATGATTTTTTTGATGTACAAGTCATTACTCAAAATATTGATGACCTACATGAACGTGCAGGCAGTCAAAATGTACTACATCTGCATGGAAATATTCGTTACGCAAAAAGCTCTGGCCCTCAGGCGCAATATACGCAGGAATTGTTTCCCATTGAAGGTGCTGATTTAAACTTAGATACTGATAAATGCCCTGAAGGATATCCTTTACGGCCACATGTGGTCTGGTTTGGCGAAGCAGTTCCTGCCTACGAAGATGCAAGTGTGAGTGTGCAAACAGCAGATATTTTTATTGTGATTGGTACGAGTCTGGCTGTCTATCCTGTGGCTGGATTGATTCACGAAATCCCAGCCAACTGCCGTGCATTTTATATCGACCCGAAAGCAGATTATCAGCGTGTACCTGAGCAGTATCAACTGATTAAAGCGGGTTCGAGTGAAGGAATGAAAAAACTTTTTTTGCAATTGCTTGCGCCATAAAAGTACATTTTGGCATCAGTATCGATCAAAAAAATGATATCGCCTGCTACTTTTGCAGGCTTTTTGCTGTTTATAGCCTATCTAACTTGGCATAAGACCAATAAATCACGGCATACACGCGTTTGGCATTCAAATTGCTTAACGGTATTACGTTTTATTAAAAAAGTAATATTGGGGCTTGGTCAGTATGGGTTATGTCGCAAGAGAGCTCAGTCCAAAAAGTAAGCTATTGCTTGGCTTAGGATCATTTTTAATTCCTGTGCTTATTTGGTGTGCAGTGAGTTATTTGCCATTTTTATGGCATCCGCAGGTGCAAATTACGCAGTCAGGCAGTGTGCCTTATTTTCAGGTGGATAGCCGTGTCGACAAAGCGGTGTTTTATGCCGAAGCGCAATCTGCGGTCAATGCAGGTTTAGCGCCACCTCAAGGCAAACTGGTCAATCCAATCTATCTACCTGCACCGCATGAAGTGGCAAAAGCGCTGGTTACGGCCTTTATTACTCCGCCTGCCCAACCTGATGCCCCATGGTTTCATCAAAGCTTATGGCACAGTATTAAAATTGTGTTCAGCGCTTTTTTTATTGCCTCTCTCATCGGTATTCCGCTCGGCATTCTTTGCGGTTTTTCTCAAAAAATATCACAACTGACCGAACCTTTTGTTGAATTTTTTCGCTACTTGCCCGCTCCTGCTTTTGGCGCCTTAGCCGTTGCGATTTTAGGCATTAATGATGCACCTAAAATCGCCATTATCGTGATTGGTACGCTATTTCAGCAAATTCTAATTATCGCCAATACCACACGGATGGTTGACCGTGGCTTGATCGAAGCAGGTTTTACGCTAGGCACCAATAAAATGAAAAGCTTATTTTATGTGGTGATTCCGGCGGCGCTTCCCGACATTTACCGCGACTTGCGTGTATTGCTGGGTTGGGCTTGGACCTATCTTATTGTCTCTGAACTGATTGGCACAACCTCTGGGATTACGTGGTTTATCACCCAACAAGCGCGTTACCAAAACTTTGACAATGTCTATGCCGCGATCCTCATCATTGGGGTGATTGGTTTGGTATGCGATGTGGTGCTAATGAAACTCGGACAACATCTATTTAAATGGAAAGCAGGAGCAAAATAATGAACAGCACAGAGTTTAATGCCACCCCTTATTTCGATGCAATTTATGCGCGCCCTGTCATTTTAGAAGCAAAAAAACTCACACAAAGTTTTAAACACGGCAAGACTGAGCGCACTATTTTAAATCAGTTGGATTTAAAGATTCATAAACGTGAATTTATCTGCGTGATTGGCCCATCGGGTTGCGGTAAATCGACCTTTAGCCGAATTGTGGCTGGACTAGACCCATACAGTAGCGGTGAATTGCTGGTCGATGGTCAAGCCATTGAAGGCCCAAGCCCTGAGCGTGGCATGGTGTTTCAAGGCTACACGCTTTTTCCATGGAAAACCGTTAAAGAAAATGTGATGTTCGGCCCTTTAATGAAAGGTGCCAGCAATGCTTCGGCTGAATCCAGCGCCCGCGAATGGATTGATATTATTGGTCTAGAAAAATACCAAGATCAGTACCCGCATCAGCTTTCTGGTGGGATGAAACAGCGCGTTGCGATTGCCCGCGCATTGGTCAATGAACCCAAAATATTATTGATGGATGAGCCTTTTGGCGCGCTTGACCCGCATACCCGTCAAAAAATGCAAAAACATTTAATGGATCTTTGGCAAAACATTGATATCACCATCATTTTTGTGACACACGATATGGATGAAGCCATTTTATTGGCGGATCGTATTGTAGCGCTCAAAGCCAATCCTGGTGAAATTAAAGAAATTATTGAGGTCGATTTACCCCGTCCTCGTAATCCTGAACTCATGCTAAGTACTGAATTTAAACAACTGCGCGAACGGGTAGATTTCTTGGTGCATGCACAGGAAGACGAGCTCGACCCTGCAATGGAGAACTTACCGAAAATTCCGCGTATGACCCAAGTCAGTACACAAAAATAACTGGATTAATCCCTCTTCATCTTTAGGACGGCCTAAATGATGTACTACAGCGTTGGACGGCCAACATTATAGGAATTGAAGATGAATGAATCTTATGTTTTGCCACTTGTTGATATTTCAAAAATGCAAAGCACGGTACTGTCAGAACGCTTAGAAGTAGCCTCTGCGTTGGATAAAGCCTGTAAAGATGTTGGTTTTCTTTATTTAAAAGGCGATCAGTTCAATTTTGATTTTGCGACATCACTGATTCAGGTGGCAAAGCGCTATTTCCAACTAGATACCGCCAGTAAAATGCAACACTATATTGGACTGTCGAAAAATCATAGTGGCTATGTGCCAATTGGTGAAGAACAATTTGCAGGCAACAGCTACGACTTAAAAGAAGCCTATGACGTCAATTATGATTATCACGGCGAAACTACGGCATTTCCTTTACTTGGCCCTACGTTATGGCCAGATGATGCCACATTTAAAAGCACGGTCAGTGATTATTACTGCCATTTACGCAGTATTAGCGAGCAGATTTTTCAGGCCTTTGCTTTAGCATTGAATGTCGATGAGCATTTTTTTGATTGCAAAATTACCCATCCGACCAGCCAGCTGCGTCTAATCCATTATCCGTATAACCCTGAAGTGAAAGATGCCGAAGGTATTGGCGCGCATACAGATTATGAGTGCTTTACACTGCTCTTACCGACTGCACCAGGTTTGCAGGTACTCAATAGATCTCTTTCATAAATCAAAAAACGATCTTCTTTTTGGTTAATATTTGCACTCCGGATTTCTTAGCATTCGTGCATAATCTGCGGATGAAATACATCGATTCAAACAAGCTTTCTGATCCTC
>NZ_VPDB01000092.1:0-9229 GCF_013417925.1 Acinetobacter sp. YH12218 | reverse complement strand
TATAAAGAGTTCCTGTACCGCCATACTGTCAGCGCAGTGCGGTATCGAAAGGTGCAATCTCTAAGATTGCATGGGTCGCAAAGATTCCCCCACCATAGCTCTTAGCTTGGTGGTGGGAGTATGTCAATTTTATCGCTTCTTTCAGGTGTGATGTCTGCACAAAGCTATGCCAATCAGAAGGTTTGTGTGTTCGATTTACTTGGAAAAGCGGGGGAATCTTATAAGCTGATGGAAGAGTGGTCTCTGGCCAGTAAGGCATGGGGAGCACAAGTTCAACTGATTTCATATCAAGATGAATCCAAAGTCGATAAAGATTTTAAAGAAGGGAAATGTGACGCATTTTATATGACCTCGATGCGGGCACGTGCATATAACAAATTTGCTGGTTCGATTGATGCCATTGGCGGTGTACCGAACAATACCATCGCGCAAAAAGCCATCACCTATGTCTTAGATAAGCGGAACAGTAAACGACTGATTACCAATCTAGGCAAAGACAGCTATGAAGTGGCGGGGATCGGGCAAATTGGTTCAGCCTATATTTTTGTCCGTGATCGCAATATCAATAATTTAGAAAAAGCTGAAGGTAAAAAATTTGCCATTTTGCATTATGACTATGCGCAAAAAGTGATGGTTGACCGTGTCGGCGCTGTACCAGTCATGTCGGAAATTTCCAATTTTATTCGCAAGTTTAATCAGGCTGAAGTTGAAATTGTGGCTGCGCCGGCTTATGCCTTTAAGCCACTCGAAATTTCAAAAGGCTTAGGCACTACTGGGGCGATGGTTAATTTTCCTGTGGTGATTGTCACGGCAGACCTGATTATTCGTAATAATAAATTCCCAGAAGGTTTTGCAGAGCCTTCTCGGCAATGGTTCGTTAAGCAATTATCAAAAAGTTTTGCCATGGTAAAACGCATGGAAGCTGAAATTCCTGCCAAATATAAGATGAATCTCAGCAAAGATGATCAGTTGAAATATCAGAAAATATTGCGTGAAGGACGGATGGATTTAACCAAACAGGGGATCTATGACTCCACTATGATGACGGTACTGAAAAAAGCCTGTTGTACGATTGAGCGAACCAATTTCGAGTGTTCAGTGGCGGGTGAATAAGCTTTTTTCTGTATTTCTTTGTAAATTTTGATGCAAACGCTGTAAATGTAAAAAGCCATTTTTGCAAATCTAAGATGATGATTATATTTATAATTTCACTTTGAATAAAAAGTGATATGCATCACAGAAAAACAGAATATGCCAAAATGACATAAATAAATGGAGTAAATGCTCTATTTTTTTTAAATTAACTTGCTTAATATCGGCGTTGTGTAAGGACACCTCTGAACCATAAAAAGATTTGAAAGGAAAATAGAATGAAAAAAACGCTCCTATCATTGGCTACATTTGCTGCAATTGGCTTTGCTGGTTCAGCTCAGGCAGCAAAAGTAGATATCTGTGTATTTGACTTACTGGGTAAGTCAGGTGAGTCATACCAAATGGCTCAGGAATGGGCGCTTGCAGCAAAAGGCTGGGGTGCTGAAATTAACTTAATTCCGCGTCAAGATGAAGCAGTAGCCGACAATGATTTTAAAGCGGGTAAATGTGATGGCGTATTTATGACGGCAATGCGTGCTCGTCAATACAATAAATTTGCAGGTTCGATTGATGCGCTTGGTGGCGCACCGAGCAATGCAATTGCGCAACGTGCGATTACCTTTGCATTAGACCAACGTAATGCTGCAAAAATGGTCAGCAACCTAGGTGGTAAGAAATACGAAGTGGCGGGTATTGCTCCACTGGGTTCAGCATTCATCTTTGTCAAAGACAAAAAAATTGACTCAATTGAAAAAGCAGCAGGTAAAAAGTTTGCAGTATTAGGCTATGACGAAGCACAAAAAATTATGGTGCAACGTGTCGGCGCTCAAGCTGTGGTTTCAGATGTATCTAACTTTGTGGCGAAGTTTAATAATGGTCAGGTCGATATGGTGGGTGCGCCTGCGTATGCCTACAAACCATTAGAGATTTATAAGGGTTTAGGTACCAATGGTGCGATGTTTAACTTCCCAGTTTTACAAGTGACCGCGGACTTTATTATTCGTCCTGATCAGTTCCCAGCAGGCTTTGGTCAAAAATCTCGTGATTGGTTTGTGAAACATTTACCGAAGAGTATTGCGATGATTAACCGTTTAGAGGCGGGTATTCCTGCGAAATATAAACTTAACTTAAGTGCAGAAGATAAAACCAAATATCAAAAATTATTGCGTGAAGGTCGTATGGATATGACGAAACGTGGCATTTATGATGCGGGCATGATGTCAGTATTGAAAAAGGCACGTTGTTCTGTCGATAAAGCCAATTTTGAATGTTCACTTAGCGGCGAATAAACTGATATTTAAAGAAAAAAGCCTGGATTTATCCGGGCTTTTTTTCGCAAATGCACAGGTCATTTTCGCCATTGAGTCAGCAAAATATTCAGGTAATCTAAATTGAAATCGAGGGCTGTGAGTATATTTAATCATACTCCGCATGACCCAAAAATCAAAAAATGGTTAAAACAAAAACAGTAAAAAACAAGGAAAGTCAGTATGAAACAATGGACAAAGGCATTGAGTATTGCTGCTGCGTTAATGGCGGTGAATGGCGTAGCTCAAGCAAAGCAAGTGGTGTGTGTATTTGATTTGGTTGGTAAAAATGGTGATGTTTTTACCCTGATGAGAGATTACCAATTGGCGGCAAAAAACTGGGGCGCAGACATTGAGCTCCGCGTCAGTCAAAATGAAGCGGTGATTGCGGAAGATTTTAAAGCCGGTAAATGTGATGGGATCAGTGTCACAGGTATGCGTGGTCGTCAATTTAATAATTTTACCGGTTCTTTAGATGCGATTGGTGCAATTCCAGATTTGAAACTTGCGGTTAAAGTGATGCAAGGCCTTGCGAGTCCAACGTTTGCAAAGAGCATGGTCAATAGTAAATATGAAGTGGTAGGTGTGATTCCTGTAGGTGATGCCTACCTGTTGGTGAATGACCGTAGTATCAATACTGTCGCTAAAGCAGCAGGTAAAAAAATTGCGGTGCTTGATTATGATGAAGCGCAGAAAATTATGGTGCAACAGGTGGGGGCTCAAGCGGTCAGTGCTGACGTGACCAATTTTGGCTCTAAATTTAACAATGGTCAGGTGGATATTATTGGTGCACCTGCAGCGGTGTTTAAACCCTTGGAGTTACATAAAGGTTTAGGTAGTAAAGGTGCAATTGTTAATTATCCAATTTTACAAGTGACGGGTAATATCATTATTCGCCCAGATAAATTCCCAGCGGGATATGGGCAAAAATCACGTGATTGGGTCAAAACACAATTACCTCGTGCATTCACGATATTAGGCAAAATGAAGTCAGAAATCCCAGCTAAATATTGGATGGATGTTCCAACGGCAGACAAAGCTGGCTATCAAAAAATGATGCGTGAAGCGCGTATTGATTTGACTAAACGTGATATCTACGACAAGCGAATGATGAAATTATTATGGCAATTCCGCTGTAAACAAGACCCGAAAAACTTCGAATGTGCATTACAGGACGAAAACTATAAATAAGTTTTAAATGAATCTTGAGAAAAATACTCTGATTTAACTTTAAACTGTGAAGACTGACCATATATTGAGTATGTTATACTTGAAACATGGTCTTTTCTTTTTAAAGACACCCCAATGACTCAGAGGAATCCATCATGAATGCTCAAGCACTTGTGCTGACTGACAATGCTGCCAATAAAGTACGCCAATTGCGTGACAGTGAAGGTAATCAAGACCTCATGTTACGTGTATATGTGACTGGTGGTGGTTGTTCAGGTTTCTCATATGGATTTAATTTTGCAGAAAGCCAAAACGAAGATGATGCTGAATTTATCAATGAAGACGTGAAAATGTTGGTGGATTCACTTAGTTATCAATATTTAGTTGGTTCAACAGTCGACTATATTGAAGGTTTAGAGGGTTCTCGTTTTGTGGTACAAAACCCGAATGCGACAACCACGTGTGGATGTGGATCTTCATTCTCGATCTAATCACGATGATGAATTGAGCCATAAAAAAGCCCTCATTTTGAGGGCTTTTTTAATGTTTAAAATCGATATTAGGCTTCAAATTTAAGCGCTTCTAACAGATCTAAAATCACTGTAGTTACGTCTTGACTCAATTGATAATTATTAAAAATTTCATAAGCTGTAATGGTGACATCGGTATCACTCGGAAGCAGGCGTTGCTCTTCTTCGATGAGGTCACGGATCGGCAAAAGGGTTTGTTTGACTTGTAAATGCAAGACATCTTTAAACTCAAGATTTTCGTCTTCGAGTTCAATGAGTTGCTCATTAAAAAATGGTAAAAGTACCGCATGGAGATAAGGTTGAATTTCGGTAATATCAAAAAGCTCAATATCACGGGTTTGTTCAATCGTGCTGATGTGGTCATTCACTTCAATTAAGATATGGTAGTAACTCACATTGCTCTCCACGGAAGATGTCATTGATATAAGGGAATTATTGCAGATCAACAATAACATGAAATGCTGATTTTTGTTGGTGAATCCTGCAATATCCTTATAAATTGTATGGTTTTTTATGCTCAGGGCACACTAGCGATAATACAGTAAGCTTTGGTCTGCTGGCATTAGTTTAAAGTTTTCTAATTGTTGCGCGCCCAAGATTGGGTACATTAATGCAGTAGGGTCATTATGGTGAGATAAGCCGAGAGCATGTCCGAGTTCATGGGCAAGGGTGAGGCGTAAATCATCTTCGGCATCAAATTGATAAATCTGAATCTGATCCTCCATAAAGACACCTTTATGAAACTCTCGTGCAGGAAAGCGCTGACTGGCTTGTATCACGCCTGCATTATATTGATCGATTTGCTGGTTATAGCTTGAGACTTGTTGGTTAAATTGATCATTTTGCTGATTAAATCGATCTATTTCTTGGTCTAATTGCATCGCTTGTGCTTTAACTTGCTCAAGTTCTCTTTCAACGCGTTGCATATTGGGGCCTTGTGTATGCTCTATTCGGCTCCAATTCATACGTTCTTGCGACAGCTGTGCGATTTCCGCACGAATCATGGCTTGTTTTGATCGGAGCTGTTGCTCATTCATCTCCAGACCTTTTCTCGAATTTGCTAAGTTCTCGGCATATAAATCATTACGGGCTTTATCTGCGGCTAAGGTATTTTGGACTTGCTTATAGGCATTGTATTGTTCTTGACGATCATCATAAATTAGATGGATTGCCAGTTGTGCATTTGGGTCATAGATAAATAATGGTTTGAGTGTTCCTTTATGCCATATCTCTGCGGCTTCTTCGCTAAGTTGAATGACTTGTTGTTGGCTTAATCCAAAACGCGGATCGACATCAGCAACCCGATAACGCAGTCGGGTATCGAGAGGGTGTAAAAGTCGATCTGAAATTGAATTAAATTTCAGTTGAGGATGCTGCTTGGTTTGAAAGATCCACCAAGTACTCAAAACGATGACAACAATAATTAAAATCAAACGCATAGCGTCGCAAAACTTGATTATTTTACATTAATTTAACCGAAATTTAGCGCTATGCAAATCTAAGTTTAGACAGATTGGCAGTCGAGAAGAATGTGGCTGTTTGAGCTTAAGCGTGTTATTTGAATATTGCCTGATGCAGATAAAATCATCCACAAAAAAACCGCGCTTTCGCGCGGTCTTTTTGAGCTTTGAAAAACTCGGTTAAAGCGACAAATTATTTTTTGTCATCTTTAACTTCAGTGAACTCAGCATCTACAACGCCGTCATCTGCTTTTTGAGCTTGACCTTCAGCGCCTTGGAAAGCGTTAGGATCAAAACCTTCAGCACCGCCTTGACCTTGTGCAGCTTCATAAGCACGTTGAGTGATCGGCATAATGATGTTTTGAAGTGCTTCAGTTTTCGCTTTGATTGCATCTACATCGTTTTCTTTAGTCGCTGCTTCGAGCTCAGCTACAGCAGCATCGATTGCAGATTTCTCATCAGCAGTTACCTGTTCACCAAGATCTTTTACTGCTTTTTGAGCAGAAGAAACAAGTGCATCAGCTTCGTTACGTGCTTTCGCTAATTCTTCAAATTTACGATCTTCTTCAGCATTCGCTTCAGCATCTTTGATCATCGCTTCAATTTCAGCATCGCTCAAACCAGAGTTAGCTTTAATTTGAATGGATTGCTCTTTACCTGTGCTCTTGTCTTTCGCAGATACTTTCAAGATACCATCAGCGTTGATGTCAAATGATACTTCAATTTGTGGCACACCACGTGGAGCAGGTGGGATATCGCCTAATTGGAAGTTACCTAACAATTTGTTTTGTTGAGCCATTTTACGTTCACCTTGGTAAACTGAAATGTCTACAGCAGGTTGGTTGTCAGCAGCAGTTGAGAACACTTGAGATTTCTTCGCAGGAATCGTGGTGTTTTTCTCGATGATTGCTGTTAACACGCCACCCATTGTTTCGATACCAAGAGTCAATGGAGTTACGTCAAGAAGAAGTACGTCAGTTTTATCACCTGAAAGTACTGCACCTTGAATCGCAGCACCCATCGCTACAGCTTCATCTGGGTTCACGTCTTTACGTGGCTCACGGCCGAAGAACTCTTGTACTTTTTGTTGTACAAGTGGCATACGAGACTGACCACCCACCAAGATTACGTCAGAGATGTCAGAGGTTGAAAGACCTGCATCTTTAAGTGCAATCTTACATGGTTCAATTGTACGAGCAACCAATTCAGCAACTAAACCTTCAAGTTTAGAGCGAGTCACGTTGATCACTAAGTGTTTAGGACCAGTCGCATCTGCTGTGATGTATGGAAGGTTGATTTCTGTTGCATTCGAAGAAGAAAGCTCGATTTTTGCTTTTTCAGCAGCTTCTTTTAAACGTTGAAGTGCAAGCGGATCTTGTTTCAAGTTTACGCTTTGTTCTTTCTTGAACTCTTCAACCAAGTATTCAATTAATGCATTATCGAAGTCTTCACCACCAAGGAATGTATCACCGTTTGTAGACAACACTTCGATTTGTTGGTCGCCATCAAGGTCAGCGATTTCAATGATTGATACGTCGAAAGTACCACCACCTAAATCGTAAACCGCAACTTTACGGTCGCCTTCTTTTTTGTCCATACCGAACGCAAGTGCAGCAGCTGTTGGTTCGTTGATGATACGTTTAACATCTAAACCAGCAATTTTACCTGCATCTTTAGTCGCTTGACGTTGAGCATCGTTAAAGTACGCAGGAACAGTAATTACCGCTTCAGTTACTGTTTCACCAAGGTAGTCTTCAGCTGTTTTTTTCATCTTTTTCAAGATTTCAGCAGAGATTTGTTGTGGTGCAAGTTTCTTGTCGTTTACGTCAACCCAAGCATCGCCATTGTCAGCTTTGATGATTTTGTAAGGTACAAGGCCGATATCTTTTTGCACAGCTTGGTCTTGGTACTTACGACCGATCAAACGTTTGATTGCAAATAATGTGTTTTTAGGGTTAGTCACTGCTTGACGCTTAGCAGATTGACCGACAAGGATCTCGCCATCTTTATACGCAATAATAGATGGGGTTGTACGAGCGCCTTCAGCGTTGTCGATTACTTTTACTTTGTCGCCTTCAAGTACTGCTACGCAAGAGTTTGTAGTACCTAAGTCAATACCAATGATTTTCGCCATTTGGATGTTTCCTCTAAAATTCTTTTATTCCCAAACTCTTCCCTTTCTCAAAGGGAAATAAAAAGGGATTTACTTGTTATCCGATATGAGAGCCAATCAAAAAATTTCAAGTAATATTGGTTAAAATTTTTAATTCGTCTCAGAAAATTTGGGTTTATGCACCAACCATAACCATAGCTGGACGTAATAGACGACCGTTTAAGCTATAGCCTTTTTGCAATACTGTCCCAATTTCATTCGATTTGGCATTTGGATCGATGCCCACAGCTTGGTGAAGATCTGCATTGAAACCATTTGCAGTATCCACAGCAACCACACCAAATTTTTCTAAAGTGCTGAGCAATGATTTCAGTGTAAGTTCTACACCTTCAGATAAACCTGATTTTTCATCACCTGCCGCAGCAATCGCGCGTTCAAGGTTATCAACTGACTCAAGCAATTGTTTTGCAAATTTTTCCAGCACAGTATCTTTATGCTTTTCAGATTCGCGTTGAATGCGTTCTACACTTTTTTGCGCTTCATATACGGCATTTGCAGTACGTGCTTTTTCAAGTTTTAAGCTTTCTTCTAAATTGGTGATTTGTGCTTGTAAATCTTCAACTGAAACTTCAGCTTGCTCGTTTTCAGCTTGAGTTTGCTGTTCTGCTTGCTCTTGTTGAAGATCTTGAGCGTCTTGGTTTTGCTCAGTCGCCATTGATTTACTCCGTTTAAATGGGTTCTTAAACATGTTCAGTCCTTATAGCTGTGCGTTCAAACGACATCGATGCGTAACTGCCATGCGTTTTGAATTCATGATTAATAAAAGAAATCGGGGCAGGGGATAAAAATTCAAGCGAAGTCAGCGATTAAATGCAGTTTTTTATTCAAATAAATGGTTTTTCAGCAAAATATCGACTGCAAAATTAAATTCTATGAAAATATAAATTATTGATTTGAATGTATAATCATATTTTGATCGGATTTATAGATTTTCATCATAAATTTTAACGGTTTCTCTTTGTGCCTGAAAATTTGCATAATTTATCTATCGGAAGTGACCATATCCACTGGAGAGAGGGATATGGTGACTACCTCTAGATTTTAGAAACACTTTTCCATGCTGATTTCCCAAGAATCAGCATTTTTTTTGCCTCAAAAAATAGTGGTTAATATTTATACATAAAAACTCTTAGTATCAGTTTTATTAAATATTTCACAAAAAATGATCAGCACAGTATTCTTTGTTTCAGATTCTATCGCTGTAGTTTCTTAATTTATTTCAAATGTGTTTTTCATGGCCTGCTTCTCTCATAAGCAGGCTTTTTTTTGCATGAAATTTATAAAAACAGCCACTTAAGTAACTGAGTTGCAAGTTTTGTTGAACTTTGTTGTATTCAAAAGCTGTGATCACGCTTTATTCAAAAATCATTTATATAGGACTTACGCATTGACGGATTCAAAAAAGTATTAAAATACTTTATAAAGTATCTGTGATCAGACGAATTAAAAATGCTTCTACAGCAACTTGTACTCTACCCATTTATATGGGCTTTCTCA
>NZ_VPDB01000009.1:0-86368 GCF_013417925.1 Acinetobacter sp. YH12218 | reverse complement strand
AAAATATATATCGTTGGCAGAAGAAATTATTTAGACCAATTATCAAAAACTTCATTGATGACTTTATTCTCGATAAAAATCATCTGCTACCACAGAGAATCTATAAATGATAGTGCGTAAGTCCTAATTTAAATGTTAAAGCATTGGAAAATAGTCTCAACTTTGGCTCATTTTGCAGCTTTTCGATTCTCATGATTAGAGAAATGTAGATCCATTCAACGGATGCAGATCCCCAAATTGTCATGTAGATTTGTTACTATGAGTTATGTTTAAAAGTGAATGGAAAATCAGTGCTGCCATTTAAATTATGGGTGGATGCAGATGCGTTACCACGCATTTTACGTGATGTAATTATTCGGGCTTCTGATCGTTACCATTTAGAAGTCACTTTTGTCGCCAATCAAAATGTTGGGATAACGCCTTCGGTGCGAATTAACTCGATTCAAGTCATGAGTGGGGCAGATGCAGCGGATAAAGAAATTATTCAGCGCATGAAAGAGCACGACATCGTGATGACACAGGATATTCCACTTGCTGCTGAAGTGATTGAGCGGGGCGGTATAGCGATACATCCTCGGGGTGAGATTTATACCACAGCAAATGTCAAAGCACGTCTACACTTACGCGACTTTATGGATACTTTACGGGGCGCAGGTGTGCAAACCGGTGGTCCAGCCCCTATTTCAGAACGTGATAAGCGCGAATTTTCTAGTAGCTTAGATCAAACCATTCAAAAGCAAAAACGTAAAACGGCGCAGAAGTAAAAACCATGCCATCTAAAACAAATCTAGCGACGACCTATGCGTTGTTGGTGTTCATTTGGTCGACCACGCCACTTGCCATCGTTTGGAGTGTCAGTGATATCAATGCGTTTTGGGCACTGACATTACGCTTTTTTATCGCATTACCCTTGGCTGTTGCATTATTGTTTATTTTTAAACATAAACTTCCGATGGATAAAACCTCGCTGCACAGTTATTTGGCGGGGGCATTTAGTTTTATTGGTTCTCAGATTTTTACCTATATGGCAACGGCCTATCTCAGCTCAGGCATTATTGCCCTGATGTTTGGTTTGGCACCAATTATGACGGGTCTGATCGGTCGTTTCTTCTTTCATACCTATCTGCATCGCTTGCAATGGATTGGGATGTTGATTGCCGTTTGTGGTTTAGCCATTATTTGCTTAGGCGGCAGTGATCAGCACGTACAGCCTGTTGGTATTGTCTTAATGTTAATGAGCGTATTCGTCTACTGTATGTCGATTTTTTGGGTGAAAAAAGTCAATGCACCTTTGCAGCCTATGTCTCAGGCCACGGGTTCGATTCTTATCTCAGCACTATTTTCTGCCGCGATGCTACCGTTTATTTGGCAGTATGCACCGACACAGATGCCTTCGACCAAAGCACTCATTGGCTTATTTTATGCAGTGATTATGGCTTCATTGATTGCAATGTTTTGTTATTTCAAACTGGTACAAAACATCAAGGCGACAACTTTGTCTTTAACAACGGTACTCACACCCATGCTTGCTATGCTCTTTGGTGCTTTACTGAATGATGAAAAATTATCATTGATGGTTTTACTTGGTGCTGTGATTCTATTATCAGGCTTGTTTGTTTATTTTTATAAAGATTTTCGGGCGAACAGAGAGCTCGCCCACAAATTAAAACATTGATTAAAAATCACTCTTTGTTTTGGGTCAGTGCGATACACTCTGCAAGTTTGACGCGGTCTTGAGGGAGCAGTGTGATAAAATAGGCACCCGTACGGTATAAGTTGCTTTCTTCTTCACGGCTATAAACCACTTGCGCAGTTGCCGCAATATGGAAGAAATTTTCAGGGTGGCTTAAGGTCACATGGATATAAGTACCTTCTTTAATCGCGCGTTCGCTAAAAAAGCTCAAACCAGTCTCTGAGAAATTCACATGCTCAGGCACTGGTAACATGCTTTGTACAATTGCGTCGTATAAAGAACCCGTAATAAGGTTTAACTTTTGGTTAAATAAGGATAAGATTCGAGCAATTTGTTGATCTTTCTCAGCTAATTGTTCTAATTCGTAGTTGAGTGCATGATCAAATTGATCTAATTCAGCAAGTAGTAGAAAATAGCGCGGCAATACAAAATTAGGATCGTAAGGATCATTCAGTGCAACATCATCAGAGATAATCTGATAGTTGATGCGCAAAGCAGCATCGATACGCGACATTACACGGCGTTCAGTTTGAACGCTTTGATGCTGTAAATTTTCCATAATATATTACCTCGGACTAGATGGTTATGTTTAAACCAATCTCGCTGTATATAGGGTTGAGATACACTCGCGCTCGGCGCAGTAACCACTTTATTTCTTTTATTGCTCTGGTATCCATGATCGGCCTCACGCTTGGTGTGGCAGTCCTTATTACAGTTTTATCTGTGATGAATGGTTTCGATCGTGAGCTGAAAACTCGTGTCTTAGGAATGATACCTCAAGCCACTGTTTCTTCAACACAAATTTTAACAAATTGGCCTGAACTTGCAAAAAAAATTGAGCAACATGAGCATGTTCAAGGGGTCGCACCATTCACCCAATTACAGGGAATGTTGACGGCACAAGGTCAAGTGTCTGGCATTATGGTCAGTGGGATTGAACCGCAGTATGAAAAAAAGGTATCAATTATCCAAGACCATATGGTGGAAGGCAGTATCGATAACCTGAAAAAAGGTGAGTTTGGTATTGTCCTTGGCAAGCAAATGACAGATGCCTTAGGTTTAGGCTTGAATGACAGTGTGACCTTGGTGCTTCCCGAAGCAACTCCTTCGCCGGCTGGGGTCGTTCCGCGTTTTAAACGATTTAAAATTGTGGGTATTTTCAGTATTGGTGCAGAGGTTGATTCGATGATGGGCTATGTGGCCCTGAACGATGCGTCAACTTTATTAAGACTGCCAGATGGTGCACAAGGCATCCGTATGAAGTTGGATGATATTTTTGCAGCACCACAAGTCTCTCAAGAAATTGTGCGTGATCTACCAGCAAACTTCTATGCTTCAGATTGGACTTATACACACGGCAACCTATTTAGTGCGATTCAAATGGAAAAGGCAATGGTAAGTTTATTGCTGTTCCTGATTGTATTGGTTGCAGCATTTAATATCGTGTCTTCATTGGTGATGGTGGTCACTGATAAAAAATCCGATATTGCCATTTTGCGTACACTAGGCGCTTCACCGGCTACAATCACACGGATCTTCATGGTGCAAGGTACAGTGATTGGGGTGATTGGTACGGTATCTGGGGCGATTTTAGGGATTATCGCTGCATCAAGTATTAGTAATTTAGTCGGTTGGTTGAATACAACATTGGGCTTAAATATGTTTGATGCTTACTTCATCAACTATTTACCGTCTTATTTAAGATGGCAAGATGTTGTGGTGATTGTATCTTTATCATTGGGCCTGAGCTTTATCGCGACAATTTATCCGGCATTACGTGCAGCTAAAGTTCAACCTGCAGAGGCTCTACGCTATGAGTAATTTAGTTTTAGATGCCCAAAACATTACCAAATCTTTTACCGATGGGAAGTCTACAGTCGATGTGATTCGAGGACTTTCATTACAAGTCAAAGCGGGTGAGTTTGTTTCGATTGTGGGGTCAAGTGGTTCTGGTAAAAGTACGTTGTTGCATGTATTGGGTGGCTTAGATCGTCCAACATCGGGTCAAGTGTTGATTAATGGTCAACGCTTTGACACTTTAGGTGAAGCAGAGCGTGGATATATTCGTAATGAGCATTTAGGTTTTGTATATCAATTCCATCACTTACTACCTGAATTTACCGCCTTTGAAAATGTGGCGATGCCATTAATGTTACGGAAGTCGAGTAACTTCAAAGAAGTCAAGCAGCAAGCTGAATACCTGTTGGAACGTGTTGGACTTTCCCACCGCATGACGCACAAACCCGGCGAACTTTCAGGCGGTGAACGTCAACGTGTGGCTTTGGCCCGTGCATTGGTAGCAAAACCTAAGTTGATGATGGCTGATGAGCCAACAGGGAACTTAGACCGAAAAACCGCAGTGAAGATTTTTGAGTTGCTATCTGAGTTGCGTAAAGAATTTAACATGGCCATGTTAATCGTGACCCATGATGAATATTTAGCTCAATCTGCTGATGCGATTTTGCATATGCAAGATGGTTTATGGGTTGATTACTAAGCGCTAAATTGATTTCGCAAAAATTAGTGGATTAAGATTGTTTGATTGAAGCTCACCTCGGTGGGCTTTATTATTGCCAGCACATAATAAAAATAATGATGACTCATGTTGCAAAGCTTTTGTATTGGCTGGATTTTAGGCATTTCTTTTATGGGGTTCAGGTTTTGGAATCCACAACTCTCGACAGTTCAGTTACTTTTTATCGTCCTGATTTGGCTAGGTTTACAGCTTTGTATTTCCCCAAAACTAAAAAGTATCTTTTCGAAAATCTTACAGCTCAGTACAAATCTATGCATGGGCGCAATTCTCGGCTTTAGTTTCGCCAATACTCAACTCGATCAGCGTTTGGCATTGGTTGAGCATCAGAGCAAACAAGATGAGTTTATTGTGTATATTCCACAGATCAGCCAACTCAAAGACCAAGCGATTCAGCAAAAAATTGAAGTGCTCAATGTGAATCAGCAGATTCAATATTTTATGGCGTATTTACCCAATTCAATTTTGCAAAGTCATGAGCAGACGATCCAGTTGGTCCCTGGACAGTACTATCGTATGTATGGTGAGTTACGACCTACCCAGAGTTATGTGACCGAAGGTGTCTTTGACCAAGAACGGTGGAGCATACAGCAAAATATACATGCCAGTTTAAAGGTGAAGTCGGTCGAACTTATACCACCTCAACATATGACTGCGATGGGCTATGGTCAACAGTATCAACGGCATCAAGGTGTGTTACATCAGTTCAAAATAAAAGTCGAACAACAACGTTTATATTTAAGAGCGTTTATATATCAACAACCGCTGCGGAATCATGGCTTGTTGTTAGCACTGCTTACAGGCGATAAAAGTTTACTCACTGAAGGCACTAGTGAATTATTTCAACGTTTTGGCATCAGTCATTTATTGGCAATCTCTGGTCCGCATGTGTTGGTATTTGCCAGTATGCTCTGTTGGGCGATACAGTTAGCTATTCGAAAATATTGTCCCAAAATCTATCTCAAATGGCCCAAACAGTATGTTTTGGTCGTGCCCTTTATCTTCTGTGTCCTTGTATATTGTGCATTTACCGGTTTTGAAATACCGGCGCTGAGAACGCTGACGATCTGCCTTGTCGCCAGTAGCATGCTGTTGTTACGGCAAACCATTCAGCCTTTTCAACTGCTGGTTTTTAGTGCCGCAATTTTATTGTTAGTGGATCCCTTTAGTATTTTATCCGCGGCATTTTGGTTGTCTTATGGCGCATGCTTTATTTTACTGCGGATTTATCAAACCTTAAGGAAGCATATACTGGCTCAAACAGAAGTCAGTTTTTGGCAAAAGTTAAAACATTCAATGTGGTTGATGGTGGAATCACAATGGAAAATCTTTGTTGCCTTATTTCCATTGATGGTGATTTTTTTCAAGCAAGTCACGTGGATTAGCCCATTAAGTAATTTATTCGCCATCCCGTGGCTAGGGGCAGTGGTGGTTCCTTTAGATATCATCGGAGGGGCACTTTCTTATATTTCTACACCTTTGGCGCATTTGGTTTTTTTATTCAATGATCTGTGTTTGGAAATATTGCATGTGTTTCTCTATGGCTTAGATCGACTCTTTGCACCAAAAATGCAAGATGTCGCATTGACGTCAACTCAGATCGTACTGTTGATACTCGTTATAGTAATCTTATTTTTACCTGAAGGAATCTTGCCAAAATATTGGGCGGTCATTGCCTTTTTTGCTCTGTTTATCCCATGGAGAAATTCAGCAAATTTTCAGCTTTCAATTTTAGATGTGGGACAAGGGCAGGCGATCTATATCCGTTCTGTAGATCATCATATGATGGTGGACTTCGGTGGAAACTATGATGAAAGTCAATTTAGTGTCGGGCAGAATATCATCCGGCCATTTTTGAGTGTGAATGGTGTCCATCGACTAGATCGGGTGTTATTGACTCATTTAGATCAAGACCATAGCGGTGGTTTTTTCTCATTGGAGCAACAGCTTGATATCGGGCAGCTTTCAAGTAATGAGCGAGTACAAACCACGAACCAAGTTCCACAGCGTTTATGTCAGCGTGGTCAGCAGTGGAATTGGGATCAGCAAGTCTATTTTGAAATACTCTCGCCAAAGCCTGAAGATCTGACAAATGCCCAATGGAATGCCAATGAACGCTCTTGTGTACTGTATGTCACGGTCAAAGGCGTCAATGGACCAAGACATTTTCTATTGATGGGGGATGCGGGTTGGGAGACTGAATATCAAATATTACGTGATTATCCAGACCTAAAAGTCGATATTTTGGTACTTGGACATCATGGTAGTCAGCATAGTTCATCCTATGCGTTTTTAAACCATTTTAAGCCCAAGTTGGCGATTGCTTCTGCGGGGCGATTTAATCGTTATGGACATCCTGCAAAGATGACCCAAACACGACTCAAACAATTAGATATTCCACTCTTACAGACCGCACAAAGTGGAAGTATTCATTTCAAGCAAAATAAACAGCAAATCGAGTTGATCGAAGAGCGGACAAAGTATAAATGGCTCGATCTATATCGCAGGCTATCTAAAGAATCTGAATAGAAAACTGCTTCAAGTATATTGCTTGAAAATGTCATTCTGTCACATTTTTCATTTTTTGCTGTCTTTGATATTCCTCACGAATATCACGAATGCGTTGAGCGGCTTCTTCATCACTAATATTGTATAGATTTCTCAATTTTGGGTTGGCTTTAAAGCGTTTATAGCTCCAGTGATAATGCTCTGGATAACGATGAATTAGATTTTCCACTGCTTTAAAGATAACTATTGAGCCATCATCTGCATTGCCTTGATAGATATTCTCATCCATAGGTTCGATATGCATATCAAAACCATGATTATCGTTACGAATGGCATATAGTAAGAGCGCACGTGCTTTGGTTTTTTGAATTAGTTTTGCACTTAAGTTGCTGGTTTTTAGTGGAATACCAAAGTATGGAATCATTTCGCCGCCGGCATTGGGGGTATGGTCTGGCAAGATTACAGTCGTCCCACCTTGTTTTAAGGCTTTGAAAATTTGACGTACACCTGATTCATCCGTAGGAACCAATATTGCTTGCTCACGGCTTCGAGCAGCACGGACAAAATTGTTGGCAGATTCGCTTTTTACCGGCTTGTACATGATGGTCATTTGAGTGTATTGCGCAACCCATGCATTCATGATTTCCCAAGTACCAAAATGTGGTACTACGAGTACAACGCCTTTTTGTAGGGCGAGCGCTTCATGTAAATATTCAGCGCCATGTACGTGATGAATTCGTTGAATATTTTTTTCTGTACTTGCACCCCAAATGTTAAAAAATTCAAAATAAGAACAAAGTTCGTTTCGAATCGCTTGTTTAGTGAGTTGAATGCGAGCTGACTC
Source organism: Acinetobacter sp. YH12218 (assembly GCF_013417925.1). Classification (NCBI taxonomy): domain Bacteria; kingdom Pseudomonadati; phylum Pseudomonadota; class Gammaproteobacteria; order Moraxellales; family Moraxellaceae; genus Acinetobacter; species Acinetobacter sp. YH12218. The sequence continues at coordinate 78,790 of NZ_VPDB01000009.1, read as the reverse complement.
TGATAATTCAGGCAATGCAATTTTAAGATTGCGTTGAATCGTAGAGTAGGTTTTAGAGATTTTTAAAACATTGACTAACCCAGCCAAACCTTTTGCAATTAATCTTGAAATTTGAATAGGTTGACGGCTGATAAATTTTAACAGGTGATATGTGGTGTCCTGTGAATTTTGGTCGGTCATCTTGTTTAAGTCTGAAAGAAATGAAAGAAAATTTAAAATAATTATAGGGGAAAATGAATTGATTAGACAGTTATAGCGATTAGCGTGTATATAATGACTACAAATTAACGATCAAATGGGTTTTTTTATGTCCGAATGGCCACCAAAACCTGAAGAAAAACAGCAAAGTTCTTCAAACAATATTCAGCAGCCAACTGGAAATGAATGGAAAATATTAGAAAAAGCCGTGCTTTCTTCCGTTGAAGAACAACGTAGAGCACGTAGATGGGGTATATTTTTTAAATTTTTAACCTTTGCTTATTTGCTATTTATTATCATTGCGATGGCAAAAAGTTGCAGCATGTCGTCATCTGATCCAGCAGCGACAGCGGGTTCACATATTGCCGTGGTTGATATCATTGGGACCATTGCAGCGGACAAGCAAAGTGTAAACAGCGCAAATACTATCAAAGCTTTGAAAAAAGCCTATGAAAACAAACAAAGCAAAGCGATTGTTTTAAATATTAATTCACCAGGTGGTTCACCTGTTCAGTCTGATGAAATTTGGCAAGAAATTCAGTACTTGAAAAAAGCCCATACCGATAAAAAACTGTATGCCATTATTGGTGATACAGGCGCTTCAGGTGCGTACTATATTGCTTCTGCCGCAGATGAAATTATTGTCAATCCTTCAAGTTTAGTGGGTTCAATTGGCGTGATCATGCCGAACTATGGCGTTAGTGGTTTGATGCAAAAGTTTGGTGTAGAAGATCGCACCATGACTTCGGGTGAGAACAAAGCGATTTTATCCATGACTCAACCTGTCGATGCTGCACAAAAAGCACATGTTCAAGGTGTACTCGATAACGTTCATGCGCATTTTATTAATGCCGTGAAAGAAGGTCGCGGTAAGAAATTAAAATCGAATGATCCGGCTATTTTCTCAGGTTTATTTTGGACAGGTGATCAGGCTGTGAAGCTGGGTATTGCTGACCGTACAGGTAGTTTAAATAGCCTGAAACGTGAGTTGAAAACTGAAAAAGCTGTGAACTACACCATTGAAAATAGTCCATTTGATTCTGTACTTGGTCGTATGGGAAGTTCATTTGGTCAAGGTTTGGCAAGCGCATTGTCACAACAGGTTCAATCTGAAAACAGCACGAAGTTACAATGAAACCGTTAATTCATTTTGCGCACGCCAATGGCGTGCCATCACTGGTTTATCAAAAATTGTTTGATTTATTGAGTGATGAATATGATGTGATCTATGTGCCGCTACTTGGGCCAGATAAGCGTTACCCAATCGATAACCATTGGAAAAGCTTAACACAGCAAGTCATTGACAGTATTGTACGTCAGGCCAATGGTCGTAAGGTGATTGGATTAGGTCATTCATTAGGTTCGGTTTTAACATTTCAGGCTGCTTTACAACGCCCAGAATTGTTTGAACAAGTGTTAATGATTGATCCGCCTATGATCATGGGGAAAGAGTCTTTTGCTTTGCACATCGCAAAACTCCTCAAACTTAAAGTCCTCGATAAAATGTCCCCAGCAGGATTGTCGAAGCGTCGTCGTGATCATTGGGACAGCCGTGAACAAGCAGCAGAGCTTTTAAGGCCGAAAGGTTTTTATAAAGATTTCGATCCAGACTGTTATCAAGCTTATATTGATCATGCCTTGATGGACGATAAACTGCGTGGTGGGGTGGAATTGACGATTTCACGTGATGATGAGGTTCATATTTTTCGAACCAATCCTTCGCTGTGGTGGTTACCACAGGCTCAACCACAAGTGCCTGTGCAGCAGTTAATTGCAGAGCAGGGGCCATTTTTGGCTCGGCACTTTCCACAAATGGTCGAGAAAAAATTTGCGATTCCATTTAAAGTGGTTGGTGGGAGTCATATGTTTCCATTAGAAAAACCAGTAGAAACGGTGGAGCTGATCAAACAAATGTTAGCGGTTCATGCCAAACATGAATGATTAAATGTAGTCAAATAAAAAACGCATCCAAGGATGCGTTTTTTATTTCTATTTAAAATAGATAAAACTGATTTTAAAACTTGCAGAATTGAACAGGTGCTTGCATCGGTTGATTGCGATATAACACCCCATCAGCAGTATGTTGGATCGTACCATTACAGATCCATTCTGCGACTTGAGGGTAAATCACATGCTCAAGCACGTGAATGCGATCTGCTAGACTTTCAGCATGATCATGCACATTGACTTTAAGCACACCTTGAGCAAGCGCTTGGCCAGCATCTAGCTCTGCAGTCACGTAATGAACTGTACAGCCATGGAAAACATCACCAGTGTTTAACACACGTTGATGAGTATGCATGCCTTTATAATTTGGCAACAAAGAAGGGTGGATGTTAATCATTTTCCCTTCCCATGCTTTGACAAATTTTGAGCTTAAAATGCGCATAAAGCCTGCCAAAATCACCAAGTCAACATCCCAGTCGAGCAGTTGTTGATGCATCACATCATCAAAAGCTTCACGACTTGGATATTGCTTATGTTCAATGACTGCAGTTGCAATATTTGCTTTTCTTGCACGTTGCAGTGCAAAAGCGTCAGGTCTATTGGAAATCACCCCAACGATTTGACCTGATAGATTGGCATCGATCAGGGCTTGCAGGTTAGATCCGCTGCCTGAAACAAGTACAGCAATTTTAATCATGAACGTTGCTTATGCGAAAACTACACGGATTTTTTCGTCAGCGCCTTCAACAGATTCAGCATTATCTGCAATGTGACCCATTGTGAATGCTTTTTCGCCAAGGCTATTGAGTAATTCAACTGTTTTGTCAGCATCGGCTGCATCAACCACGAGAACCATACCTACGCCACAGTTAAATGTGCGGTACATTTCAAATTGTTCAACACCACCTTCTTTTTGAAGTAGTTTGAATAATTCTGGCCATTCCCAAGATGCTTCATTCACTACCGCTTGAGCACCATTTGGCAGTACGCGAGGTAAATTACCCGGTAAACCGCCGCCTGTGATGTGCGCCATAGCGTGTACATCCACTTCTTTCAATAACTGAAGAATTGGTTTTACATAAATACGTGTTGGTTCCATTGCTGTATCTGCAAGTGGACGACCATCAACGATTTGAGTAAGGTCAACATTTTTCACATCTAAAATTTTACGAAGAAGTGAGTAACCGTTTGAGTGTGCGCCAGAAGATGCAACACCAACTAAAACGTCACCCGCTTTAACTTTAGAGCCATCAATAATTTTACTTTGCTCAACTACACCTACGCAGAAACCTGCAAGGTCATAGTCTTCGCCTTCATACATACCTGGCATTTCAGCAGTTTCACCGCCAACCAATGCACAACCTGCAAGTTCACAACCCGCACCGATACCAGTCACAACATTTGCTGCAACGTCAACGTTGAGGTGGCCAGTTGCATAGTAGTCAAGGAAGAACAGTGGTTCAGCACCACATACAAGAAGATCGTTTACGCACATTGCAACCAAGTCTTGACCAATTGTGTCATGACGGTTCAAATTCAATGCTAAACGCAATTTTGTACCAACACCATCTGTGCCAGATACGAGAACAGGTTCTTCATAACCTTTAGGAATTTTACAAAGAGCGCCGAAGCCGCCTAGGCCGCCCATTACTTCAGGACGTGCAGTACGTTTCGCGACAGATTTGATACGATCGACTAACGCGTCGCCCGCTTCAATGTCGACACCTGCATCTTTGTAGCTTAAACCAGTGTTTGGGGTAGAAGTTGAGTTGCTCATAATGAAGTCTCCGCATTCGCGCGGGGATTATAACCTGAATATGCAAAACTCTTATGCTATTTCGCACTAAAATGTTATCTTTATTAAAATATTTTCCTTTCTATAACGATTACATTGAAAAAAGGTGACTTTATATGGGTGATCGCACCTTGCGCCGAATATTTATTCTTGCTGGGATAGCATTGATCATATGGGTTTTATACTTATTAAAGCCTGTAGTTGTTCCTTTTATCGGCGCATTTCTAATTGCATATTTATTTAGCCCTTTAGTCGATAAATTACATAATATTGGCTTGCCGCGCTGGTTATCTATCAGTTTGGTCTTTATTGGAATTGGTGTCGCTATATTCCTTGCAATGTGGTTCCTCGTACCACTGGTATGGGAACAGTTGATGTATGCGAAAAACAATATTCCAAGCAATATTCATTGGGTCAACTATACATTCCTGCCGTGGTTATCAGAGACATTTAATCTTGTACCGATGGAAATTGATACAGAGCAAATGTCAGCAGCGATCATGGAGTATATTCAAACCAACTATAGTGCAGACAGTATCCAAGCCATGTTGTTAAAAGTGGCACAATCGGGTCTGAATTTCATACAGATTGGTGGCACGATTGTCTTAATTCCAATCATAGCTTTCTATTTCCTATTAGACTGGGAACGTATGTTAGAAAACATGCGTCGTCTTATTCCACGCAAATACGAAAAAAGCACATTAACCATCGTAGGCGAATGTCATGAAGTTCTTGGCGCATTTGTAAAAGGCCAGTTCTTGGTGATGTTCTTATTGGGCGTTGTATATGCGGTTGGACTTCAATTAGTCGGTATTGAGGTTGGTATCATCATTGGGATGATTGCGGGTCTAGCCAGTATTATTCCGTATTTGGGTTTTGCGGTTGGTATTATTTCGGCAATTGTGGCTTGCTTGTTCCAATTCGGTTTGGATTGGGTGCATTTAGCCTTAGTTTTAGTTGTTTTCATGGTGGGACAGGCGATAGAAGGTTATATTTTACAGCCGTTCTTACTGGGTGACAAAATTGGTTTGTCTCCAGTAGCCGTGGTTTTTGCAGTACTTGCAGGCGCACAATTGGCAGGACTGCTCGGAATGCTCATTGCATTACCAGTCGCAGCGATTATTGTGGTGTTATTACGTCATGCGCGTGAAAATTATGAGAAAAGTAATTTATACCGAAATGATGTACTCGTGGTGAATGATGCTGAAATTGGCACATTAAGCGTAGAAACCGATCAAATTGCTGTCGATATCGAGCTCAAAAATCAGTCTGCAAATTCGCTGCAAGATCCTGAAATTTCGAGTAACATTGAACGATCAGAACATAAAGATTGATAAGGCCAAAATATAGATATGCGTCAATTGCAGTTAGATATAGAACCTCAGCTCGATGCCCGAATTAGTGATTTTTCTGGGCCGAGTTGGGGACATGTAATCGATGGTGTACGTCAATTACATGCTGGTTTAATGAATCGTTTCTATATCTATGGTGGAGCTGGCACAGGAAAAAGCCATTTACTCTCTGCAATATGTGATTCATATTTAGAAATCGGCAAATCAGCAATTCAAGTTTCATTGCTTGAATTGCTCGATGCGCCCACTGAAGCGATTACTTCGCTCGATCGCTATGACTTGGTGGCTTTAGATGATATTGAAGCCATCAGTGGAGTTCCACATTGGCAAAAAGCCGTTTTTCACCTGATTAACTATAATAACGAAGAAGGTGGTCAATTGGTCTTTTCATCTCGACTGGCACCAATTGAACTCAAACTTGAACTGCCAGACTTACAGTCCCGATTAACTCAAGCAGTTAGTGTGAAAGTGCCGAATGGTAGCTTATACGCAGACCGTCAAGCGCTCGTGAACTCTGTTTTAGCGCGACGTGGCATCCATATGGATCAACAAATTGTGGATTATTTGTTGGCACATGGGCCGCATCAGGCGTCTATTTTACTTCGCTCTTTAGAACAACTGATTCAGATGTTAAAAGGTGAAAAAGTCAAATTGAGTCATGCCAATTTAAGACAGATTTTTGCCCTAATTGATGAATATCGGTAAGCAATAAAAATTCTTGAGTAATTACTCAAGCTGTGACAAAGTACATAAAAATATTTTAATGTTGCAAGGATTGTGCAACTTAAGAATAAAAAGATAAAAAATATTTAAGGAGATGGATATGCTCAAACAGAGCATAGGCATTGGCATGCTTCTCATGGCAGGTCATGCATTTAGCGCAGAAATTATCGTTACAACCACTGAAGATGTTGTAAAGGATGACAAGGAATGTTCACTTCGTGAAGCCATAGAATATATCAATAATGGTATGCCAGAAGCCGGATATAATGGTTGCGGGGGTAAAGACGCCTATGCCTCAATTTCTCTGAAAAAAAATGAAGTTTATAAACTCACTAAAAAAATTGATATTAAAGCAGAACTGAATCTGAAAACGGCGTATGACAGTAACGTCAATGAAGATGTCGTACTCGGTCTTAATAATGCCGTCATTGAAATGACGGGTAAGGATCAAATTTTTAATATTAATGATGGCGAAAAAGAACTATTTGCTATCAATTTTAAAGAAATTTCATTTAAAGGATGTAAGCAAGATCAATGTGCTGATAAAGGCGGCATCATTTTTAATAATGAAAAACTTACACTTGAAAATGTAAAGTTTGAAGATGGCTATGCACGACTTGGTGGTGCAATCTACAATGTAGGATTTTCAGAAGATGGCGCAGCTGTAGCAAGCCGTCTATATATACGAACCACGATTTTTCAAAACAACAAAGCGGTAGATGGGGGTGCAATTTACTCAGAAGCACCGGCTTATGAAATCTATACATCTTTGTTCAAAAATAATGAAAGCACTTCTGGTCGAGCGATTGTTTACAATCAAAATGGGCTCGCAGACATCAGTAAGTTGGTGTTCAGTAACCCTCAAAATATCATTGCCAATAGTACTTTTTTCAAAAACAAAGGTTTTGCTGTCAACTTACGTGATGGTTTAGCACTCAATAATATTACAGTACTGAAGAACAGTGGCGGTATCGAACTAAATAGTACCTCTGAGCATGCTTATTTAGCCAATAGTGTGGTGATTGGTAATGCGCTCAGTGGTACCGCTCAAGATTGTAAAGTCGTGAACTCAGGAACAGACCAATCTGTTTTTTATAACAACTTAGTGGCTGCGAGTTGTCCTGTTGGGCCTGCTGCAAATTTAAATGATGTATGGTCTGGGACGAGTTTAATTGCGGGTGAAGATGAAGGTAGCTGTAAAACCTTAACAGAAGATCGTAATGCACTTTTCTGTCCATTTACCACAGCAAATAACGCATTTATTGGTTATTTACGTCCTCGTATTTTATTAGATTACGAAACGATTTTCTCAAGCCCGATATTAAATAAGGGGAAGACCACAGCAGATGGCAATGAGCATCATGTGTATTGCGAGTCTTCTGATCAGCGTGGAAAAAATCGTAATTTGGATGATGTTTGGTGTGATCGTGGGGCTATAGAAATTGTGGTTCCTGTGAGCATGCCTCGATTAGGTAAAGACATTCGTACAGGTGAAGTAGCCAAGTTTAATATTTTAGATGCATTAGGTGACAGTGATTTAATTCCAAAAGAAGAATGTTCAAAAGTGATGGGTATGGCAAATTCAACGGGTGAGCCATGGCAAGATGGTTGCCCAATAATTGTACAAAGCACCGAATCTAAAGGTAAATTTACACTGAATTTGAATGGTGATTTTGAATACACGCCAAATGGAAATTGGCATGGCGCAGATATTTTTGAATTGCGTGTGGTGACGTCTTCAACCCGTTTTAATACTTCGGCAAAAAATTATTTAGCTGCAGAAGTGCGTATTTTCCAAGAACCAAACAATGAAATGGAAAGTAAAACCGTTAAAACTTCGGGTGGTGCTCTAGGCTGGGCGAGTATTTTTGCGCTGCTTGGCTTAGTTGGATTTCGTCGCTTTAAAAAATAGTCTGGATAGAATTAAGGACAGCACATGAAAAATTATAAAAAAGGATTGCTGGCGGTCATGGTCCTTGCGGCTATGTCATCTATGGCAGCGACAAGTAACATCATCAAAGTTACGACCTTTGATGATGAAAATGGTGAAAATCTCAATCAATGTTCTTTACGTGAAGCGATTGAAACTGCACGTAAAAACAAATCTTTTGGTGGATGTAATGTCGGTAATCCAAATAATGGGCAGACCGATTATATTCAACTTGAAGCAGGTGAATATCTTCTGACCAAAGGTGAGTTAGTTCCTCTAAATCAGATCGTGATAGAGGGGAAAAGTCGCTTTAACTATGATTCAAAAAATTTACTGACGCAGAAATTTCCTGCCTATGAAGATATTAGAACGACGATTAATGCCCAAGGCAAATCGCGTATTTTTAATACTTCACGCTCAGAAGCCAACTTTATCGTCAATAATGTACGCCTTACTGGCGGGATGGCAGAAGACCGTGGTGGTGCCTTGTATTTAGGGGGAGCATTTACCTTAAATAATGGTGCAATTGAGAACTCTCAGGCCAAAGTTGCTGGCGGTGCGATCTACTCCGTTGCGCATAATATGTCGAAAAAAACATTATTGGTGAGCAGTTTAGTTCAGGGTAACGTCGCACCTAAAGGTAGTGTGGTAGCTATGGACTGTATCGGCAACTTGGGGGATACCCAGCCTGAAATTGTGTTCCAGCAAAGCAGTATTATTCAAAATGGTTCATCGACGAGCAATAGTGTGATGGACTTCTGTGGAAATGCCAAAGTTGAACTGACAGCAAATACGATTGCAAAAAACCAAGCAAATCCAAATACGGGTAGTATTATCCGTGCCATTTCTCAGGGAACGGAACGTTTAAGTGCTTTTTCTAGCTTCGTTTTAACCAGTAATACAATAGTCGAGAACAATGCGGCTAGTACCTATTATTATGATAACAATGGTACAAAGGCTTGGTATTTCAATGTATTGGCCTACAATACTGGTGGTAAATCTTGTCGTTATCTCAATAACGCTGTACCTGATAATAGTCAAAAATTTGTTGCAAGTAATAACGCTTTTGAACTGGCAGCCGCACAATGTGATTTACCCGAAAGTGTGCTGAATAGTACGGAAAGCTTTCTGCAAAACCATGATGTAAGTAGCTATGCTATGGGGACTTTATTAAGCGCCCTACAAACAAAATCTGCTTATAACTTGTATTTACCTTTGTATTACCCGAAAGCAATCGGCAGCGGTTTTGACTTGATCAATCTTGGCTTAGACGGCTGTAGTGATGCGGATCAACGGGGTATTTTGCGGATCACAGATGGTACTTTACAGTTATCACCTACGCAAAGAAACACATGTGATATTGGTTCGGTTGAGTTAATGAATTTAACCGCAGCAGATATGGCAGATATTACCAATGAGTCTTTAACAGCTCTGCAAGATAAGTATCAAAATACAATTGATGCTTTGAAAAAGGATATCGACGATCCAGATTATGCAGAATACAAAGTTGCCAATCAGGATGATTTAACAAAGTACGAAGCGGTATTAAGTGCATTAAAAAATAACCTTAAATATCGTGCGGTTTATTTTGATCCGTTCCCGGCATCATTACCTCAAGAAGAGTCTGTGAATGGTAGTGCTGAAACACGACAAATTGCCTTAAATGCAGACAACTACACCGTGACGACTTCACCAATCGGCATTGGTAGTGAAATTACAGTGTCTAGTACAGGCGAAGCAAGTATTGTGGGTAATCCACCACATGACCTACACTGTGATTGGGATGCGGGAATAAAACAAATCGTTATTTATCGCACTAGTGGGGCAACAACAGCACCTACCGAATACGGTTTTTGTAAATATACGCTAAAACAAAAGACAGGGAGTCAGGCGGAATCCTCTGGTGTGGTCCGTGTGGCATTTAAAAATATGACTCCAGTGGCCAAAGCTGCGCAATATACAATTAGTCCGTCAAATAATTTGTCTGTTACCGTCAATAATTTATTAGAAAATGCCAATGATGATGGTGATGGTCCAGTTGCATCTATGCCAGCGGGCAAATCGGTATGGCATAAAAATGATGAAGGCCAAATTATTCCCATTCGCTTTACGAAAATCCCAGCAGGTTTAAACTTTGAAGCTGAGTATAGTGGCAGTTGCCCAGCAAGTTATTTAAAGGAAACCTGCTACGGTGGCAAGATTACCTTCTCTGTAAAAAATGGCTTTAGTCAGTTTGACTATCCTGTTGAATATAGTGTTGTCGATAGTGATGGCATTGCATCAAGCAATGCAATTCTGACTCTTAAGAATACCGCGAAAAACACCAACTCTTCTTCTAGCGGCGGTGGCTCAATGGGAGTATTTGGACTGTTGGCATTGATTGGTTTAGGTGTGTATCGTCAGCGTCGGTTGAGCAAGTAAGACAATAAAAAAGCCTCGATAAGAGGCTTTTTTATGGCTTAGCTAATGTAATGGATTTGATTTTCACAACATACTGTTGTTTTTAATTAGTGAACGACAGCGATAGGCTGTAAATATTTATTGATATACTCATCGCGAATAGCAGGTCGTTCATCAGGACTAGCTTTTTGCATACGTGTCGCGAGTTCTTTACGTTCTAAAGTACTCATTTTTTGCCATGTTTCGCGCATACGCTGCTTTTCACTGTCCGGAAGTTGGGTGAACCAATCCATGCGCTGTTGCAAGCTGACACGTTGATCTGCAGGAATCTCTTTGAGTGCCTGATACTTTTTAATTAAAGCCTGTTGTTCTGCTTCAGATAGCGAATCCCAAGTTTCATTAACTTGAGTATCTGCATCTTTTGAAAAAATCCAAAAGCGATCAAAGCCAGCAAAACTGGTTTGCAAAAAACTAAAAGCACAGAATGCAATTGCTAATTTTTTAGCTGCCATGTGGAACTTTGTCCTCACCCAGAACCATCAACATTTCAAGATCTTCTACCATTTGAGGGGAGAGCTTAGGGGTTGAAATCACCTGATTTTGTGGTTTGTCATCCAGTACAGTCGCATTCGGTAAAATGACAAAACCTGCAATTGCTGCTGCAAGTGCAAAGCCAGATATTTTCCAGAAACCATAACGTGAAGTTTCGTGCTGATGAATATCTTCAAGCACGTTATTCATGACAGTTGCTTTGTCTTTGTGGTGCTGTGCGAGTCCATCAAGTTTGGAAGTTACTTGCTTTAAGAAATCATCTTGTTTCATTCGGATGATCCTCCCATATGTGGATTCAAATGTGCCAAAGCGGTACGTAAACCTTGAATGGCACGGTGGTAATGTGTTTTCACACTGCCTTCGGAACAATTCATAATTTCTGCAGTTGTATGTGTATCAAAGCCTTCCCAAGCTCGCAACATAAATGCTTGTTGCTGGCGGACTGGAAGTTCTGCGATAGCATCTTGTATTTCCTCTGCAGTGACAGCCTGATCCAGAAAGTCGAAAGGGTTTGGTGTAGATTCATCTACAACATCCTGTATTTCGACATCGTCGTCATCTAGGCTGACTTTTCTAAATAGGGAAAACGGCTGCGAACGACGTGCTTCCTTTCGACGCCAATCTTGCAGCTTGTTATTTAAAATGGTGTAAAACAGGGGATACCATTCCTCTGTGGACTTTTCAGCATAAGCTTTATGTAAGGAAATAAAGGCTTCTTGCACCAAGTCCATGGCAATGCCATGTTGACCGTGCGTTGCACTTTCCATCATTACTAAAGCACGCCCCGTCACTTCATTCATGAAGTTTTTCAGGCGAGACTCAGCCGTGCTTTTTAAAACACTGCTGTCTTGCGTCTCGGACTTTTTGGGTGCTAAATCCATAGAGATGGAAAATCCTGTCATCGGATACCCACCATTATTTCCATATTCATATACAAATAACGATGGAAATAACGGTTAGGTTGACAAAAAGAATTATTATTTTTTCTAGTGTAGTCTATTTTTTTCAGGCTTAAGCGCTAAATACAATAAAATAACGATTTTACTGACGCTGACGTACCATTTCAAAAAAACAGATCGAGCCAGCAATGGCTACGTTTAACGATTCTTGACCACCCGGTTGAGGAATCGCAACGGCTTCGGCATGTTGTAATGCATACTCAGAAACACCTTGACCTTCATTGCCTAAAATCCACACACATTGTTTGCGCAAATTTTTGCTATATAGGTTTTCAGACTGATGTGAGCTTGTTGCATACACTGGAATTTTGAATTTCGTCAAAATATCTTCAAGGGCAATATTTTCAAAGGTATTTAATGAAAAATGTGCGCCCATACCTGCGCGTAATACACGCGGTGACCAGAGTGATGCAGAGCCTTTGGTACAAACGACTTGCTCAATACCCGCTGCGGCAGCAGAACGGAGTAGGGTACCTACATTACCAGGGTCTTGAATGTTGTCTAAAATTAAGGTGTCTTCACTGAAGTTAAGCGCTTCACTTGAACTTGGTAAATCCACAATCGCTAAGCAAGCAATAGATGTTCCAAGTGTACTGATATCTTTGTATAAAGATTCACTTAGAATGAACACCGCACCTTGATATTGTTCCGCAATGCGATCGAAATCAGCATGGTTAATTGCTTGTTCAGTGGTGAAAATCGATTTAATTGGTCGTTTTGCATCTAACCAAGAGAGAACCAAATGGGTGCCTTCTAAAACAGTTTGACCTTGTTTTTTACGGTAGGCATTTTGTTCGATTAAGCCACGGAGGTGCTTAATTTTCGGGTTGTCTTTTGATTCGAGATAAATCAGAGCCATGAGGGAGATATCCACGAAAGTCAGCAAAAATACTGACTTTCGTTATTAGAAATTAATTATGGTATGACGTAACTAGGTCAACTTCGTTTTTAGAACCAATAATCACAGGAACACGTTGATGAAGTTCTGTTGGTTGGATGTCTAGAATGCGGACACGGCCTGTTGTAGAAGCACCGCCAGCTTGTTCCATCAACATACTCATTGGGTTTGCTTCGTACATTAAACGTAGACGACCTGCTTTTTTCGGATCTTTGAAGTCGTATGGGTACATGAAGATACCGCTACGGCAAAGAATACGATGAATATCACCCACCATGCATGCGACCCAACGCATATTGAAGTCTTTTTCACGCGTGCCAGTTTTACCTGCAAGAAGTTCGTCGATATAACGTTTTACAGGTTCTTCCCAGTGACGCTGGTTCGATGCATTAATTGCATATTCTTTAGTATCTGCTGCAACCGCAATCGCATCTTTAGTTAATAAGAATTCTTTGCTTTCTGGATCAAAAGTAAAAAAGACTACGCCAGCACCGACAGTTAGAGCCATCATTGTTGATGGGCCATACAATACATAACCTGCAGCCGCTTGGTTAACACCCGCTTGCATGAAATCTTCAGCTTGCGTTACCGCATTTTTTGCAGGAAGAATTGAGAAAATTGTGCCCACACACATATTGATATCGATGTTGCTTGAACCATCTAATGGGTCAAACAAGACAAGATAATCGCCATTTTCTTGAGCTGGAGTGAATTCATCTAATTCTTCAGAAGCCAAACCACCGACATGTGGATGAATTTTCAATGCATCGATGAGGTAATCATTTGAAATGACATCAAGTTTCTTTTGTTCTTCACCTTGAACGTTTTCGTGTTGCGCGCTACCCAATACACCAGCCAAAGCACCTTTTTGTAATAGAAGGTCAATGTCTTTGCATGTATTACCAATTGTTTCAATAACTTGTGCTAATGCAGGAGTAAGATTACCACTTTGTTGTTGTAGAAATTGGGAAAGGGTGAGATTTGACATAACCGGAAAACTCCAAATATTAATTTATCAAAAATGATAAAAATGTGATTGTGCAACATTTTAGATGAGAACGAAGGAAAAGAAAAATTAAACTAGACTATTTGTCGTGATTTTACCCTTGCAAGTCCTGAATAACATGCTATGTTGAATCTAATGTATAAATCGAAAGACAGGGAGCACAACAATGACCACACAAAAATTTGATGCGACTCCGACTGCAACTGAGGGATTGAATTTAGACGATATTTCTGCGGATACCGTAAAAGCTGCATGGAGCAGTTACGAAGCAAAAGCAGAGTATAAAAAGTTCAATAAACATGACCTCATTGAGTCGATGCAAACAGAAAAAGAAAATGCTGAACATCCAGAAGCAGAAGCGTAATGATTTGGATTGTTAAGCTAATTTTCTAGTTGGTAAAGCTAAGGATCTCGTTTTAAAAGTCGTTCATTTGCATTTTTAATTGGATATTTTCTTAAAGTTCTAAAGCCGCTAATCGAATTTATCCTGAGTTAAAGGGCTAAATTGAGTTAAAGCAAAGAACGCTGCAACAGAACGATGAAAATGAAACGATATAAATTAAATGATACGGGTTAAATCAAAAAAGCACTCATTAATGAGTGCTTTTTTTTAGCTCAGACTTTTTCAAGTCTTATTTAAGTAGCGGAGGTACAGCTTCGTAGTTAATTTCTACGCGGCGGTTTTCTTTCCATGCATTTTCATCATGACCCGCATTGATTGGCATTTCTTTACCATAGCTGACTGCTTCAAGCTGGTTAGGGCTTACACCTGTTGTAATCAGGAAGCTTTCAACAGCTTTTGCACGACGCTCACCAAGCGCCATATTGTATTCACGAGTACCACGTTCATCGGTGTGACCTGTTAATGCCACGCGTGAGTTTGCATTAGCAACAAGGAACTGTGCATGAGCTTGAAGGGTTTGTAAGTCTTCATTGCTTAGCTCGGTACTGTCGTAGTCAAAGTGTACTACGCGCTTCGCTAAAAATGCTTTATTCGCTTCAGTAACACCTTTAGATGATGCACCCGCTAGGTTTTGTGCATTGAGTGCTGCATCTTCACTTAAACCAGAAGTGTTTACAGTGGTTGAGCCATTTGGGTTTTGTCCTGCTTGTACGTCTGCTGCAGGTTTACGGCTGGCACAACCAGTCATTACTAATGCTGTAGCTAAAACAGGTAGCGCAATCAGTTTCATTGCTTTCATATTGATCTCCATGACGGTTATTTATGATGTTTCATTAAAAAGTTATTGTTGAATAAATCATGCAGTGTTTATTTCGGTGCCCAAGCTGGCTCACGAACTTCACCTTGTTCACTTGGTAAGTTCATGCGGAAACGGCCATCTAAAGACATGATCGAGAGCAAACCACGGTTTGCTTCACGGGTTGCATACACCACCATTTGACCATTTGGTGAGAAGCTTGGGGATTCATCTAAACTTGTTGGTGTTAAAATATTGGTTACACCAGAACCAATGTCTTGAACCGCAACTTTATAGTTACTACCGCTAGGACGATGTACCAAAGCTAATTTTTTACCGTCCGCACTTAAAGTACCACGTGCATTGAAAGCGCCACGGAAAGTCAAACGTTTTACACTTTCAGCACTTAAGTTGTAGGTGTAAATTTGTGGAGAGCCACCACGGTCAGAGGTAAAAATAAATGATTTACCGTCAGGGGCATAACGTGCTTCTGTATCAATCGCTGTGTCATTGGTCATGCGTTTTAATTGGCGAGTCTGTAAATCCATTTGATAGATTTCAGGATTGCCATGCATCGATGCGGTAAATAACATTGATTTGCCATCAGGTGAGAAGCTTGGTGCACCATTCAGGCCACGGAAACTTGCTACTTTTTCACGGTTACCACTTGCTAAATCTTGGATGTAAATCGCAGGGCGTTTGGTTTCAAATGAAACATAGGCTAGCTTTTTCGCATCAGGCGTCCATGCAGGGGACAAGATTGGATCACGTGAAGTCAAAATGGTACGGGGTTGTTCACCATCCGTATCTGCAATTTGTAGGGTATAGCGCTGATCTGGTGTTGCTGCATTACGCAATACATAGGCAATACGGCCGCTGAAGTCACCTGGAATGCCAGTTAAAGCTTGATAGATTGCATCACTGATCATATGCGCTGCTTGACGATAACGTGAAGCAGGTACAGTGAGTAGTTCATTTAACAGGTATTGTTTTTTTTCAACATCATACAGTTGGTAGTGAATTTCATAAGAGCCATCAGCCGTTGTTTTTGATGTGCCTGTCACGACATAGGGTACGCCCGCAGCTTTCCATGCTTCTGCATTAGGTGAATTTATTGTTGCAGTTGCAGGTAAGTTTTTAGAGGCACTGGTAAATTTACCTGAGCGGTTCAAGTCATTTTCAACCACTGGATAAATATTTGAGTCATTACTAAAAGGCACGATCGCAATTTTAGGTGCTTCTTCAGGAGCTTTAGTGATTTCGAGGTGAAGCTGCGCATGCGTTTGAGTCACTAAAACTGGGCTCAAAGCAGTGAATACGGCTAAGCAAAGAAGATGTTTACGCGTCATTTCCATCATTCGCTAATTACTCTAAAAATGTGAGTTATTGTCTGTATTTGGTTGTGTCACATAATGGCATGATTTTGAATTATTAAAAGCACAACATTATGATTAATCTGTTATTCGTCTGTGAATTAGTGAATAAATATTTTTCTAAGATGATGACATTTTATTTAAAAAATACAATCTTTCACTTTACGGATAACCTTATTTAGATAGAAAGGGCATAGAGATAATGCGAGATTCAAGTCGAGCATCTTGATTTTCTGGTAAATCAAAAGGGGCTGAGCTAAGGATGGCTTTTTCAATACTCTTTTTAAATGCACGATTTGGCGCACCAAGAATCACTATCGATTGAATTGAACCAAATGATGTCAGTGTAATTCGAGCATTGGCTTTTTGCCCAGTTGAATCTGCTGGAGCTTGCCAGTTGCTAAGGATAGTTTGCTGTATTATTTTCTTTGTATTAGATGCAATTTTTTTTGCTTCAGCTTTTTTAGCCGCATCTGCTTCAGCTTGCCGTTTCGCTTCAGCAATTTTATGTTCTAGTTGAAGCTTATCTTGTTCAGAATATGACTTCGTCTTAGCCGCTGTTGCGTTCGAGGAACGCTCTGCTATTTTCTCAGGTTGAATCTTGTCAGCCGTTTGAATGCTGGTAGGGGTTGCAAAGGTTAATGATGAGCCTGCGATTACAGAAAATAGAAACGAAAATTTAAAGAAATGCATCATTTTAGCTTAATCCAATTGGAAGATTAGAGATTTTGATCAATAGAAAAATCCCCGCAATCAATGCAAGGATTTATCAAACTTAATTTGAAGATCTAAATGTAGAGGTAAAACTTTGTGCTTCACGTCTAGCATCTGGGTCGCTAGGCATCGGATATGGTGCAGCATCGCGAACGGCAGTTTCAATACTGGCTTTCAAATCTGGATCGCTAGAATTGATAATAATAGAATGTACACGTCCATTGTCTGCGAGATTAACACGTACAGATGCCGATTTTCCTGTAGAACCTTTGGGAACTTGCCAAGCACGGCGAATTTTATCTGCAAAATCTTTTTTTGCTGTGAGAGCAATTTTTTTGGCTTCAGCTTTTTTCTTTGCAGCCTCATCATTTGAATTTTTTGCCATGGCTGTAGGCGGAAATTGTACTTCTTGTAAAGCTTGCTCAGGTTGATTTGTTTTAGCATTATCCTTCAGCAAAGCTTTAAATTGTTCGGATGATATATTTTCAGGCGTTGCCGAAGAGGGGATATAAATTGACCGACTTTGAGCAATTGTTTGGCTGCAAATAAGTAAGAGTGTAGAAAATAAAAAAAGTGGTTTCATCTTTTATGATTCTTTATAGAAGTAAATGAAAAATCCCCACAAGGTTTGCAGGGATTTAAAAATTAACGTGATGACTTGAAGGTGGACGTAAAACTTTGAGCTTCACGTTTTGCATCTGGGTCACTCGGCATTGGGTATGGTGCAGCAGCTCGAACAGCAGCCTCAATACTGGCTTTCATATCAGGATCACTAGAGTTCACAATCACTGACCGAACTGAACCACTTTCCGTAAGGGTAACGCGAGCAGTCGCCGTTTTACCCGCAGAGTCAGAAGGTGTGTCCCATGCACGACGGATTTTATTTTCAAAATCTTTCTTTGCAGTAGATGCAATCTTCTTCGCTTCAGCCTTTTTCTGTGCGGCTTCTTCAGCTGCTTTTTTAGCTGATGAAGCTTTGGCTTCTTCGGCTGCACGTTCGCGTGCTTCGGCATCGGCTTTAGCCTTTGCATCTGCCTTGGCTTTTGCATCGGCATCTGCTTTACGTTTTGCAGCTTCCGCATTGACTTTAGCTTTTGCATCGGCGTCTGCTTTACGTTTTGCAGCTTCCGCATTGGCTTTAGCTTTTGCATCGGCGTCTGCTTTACGTTTTGCAGCTTCTGCATTGGCCTTAGCTTTTGCATCAGCATCTGCTTTACGTTTTGCAGCTTCTGCATTGGCCTTGGCTTTCGCATCAGCATCTGCTTTACGTTTTGCAGCTTCCGCATTGGCTTTAGCTTTCGCGTCTGCATCTGCTTTACGTTTTGCAGCATCCGCATTGGCCTTGGCTTTTGCATCTGCATTGGCTTTTGCCGTTGCTGCAGCTTTGGCTTTGTCAGCTTCTGCTTTTCTTAAAGCATCGGCACGGATTTTTTCAGCCTTGGCTTTAGCATCAGCATCTGCTTTACGTTTTGCTGCGTCAGCATTGGCTTTCGCCGTAGCATCTGCTTTTGCCTTGGCCGCATCCGCTTGGGCTTCTTGTTGTGCTTTTAGTTTTGCAGCTTCAGCCGCTTTAGCTTGTTCTTGAGCACGTTTTGCATTGTCCGCAGCTTTTTGTTCAGCAAGCTGCTGTGCTTTTGCCGCAGCGAGTGCCTGTTGAGCAGCAATCTGTGGATCTGCCTTAGGTGGTTCTGCTGGCTTAGGTGGTGCAGCCGTTGGAATCTCGGGTGCTGGTTCAACGCTAGGTTCTGCTGTTTGCGTGATTTGTTCAGCTACATTTTCATGCGCGGTTTCATCAAACTCAGTGACTTCACGTGTTACAGGTTTTAAATCTTTTGGTTTTACCAAAACAGTGGTTATTTTTTTAGGGGGCTCAGGTGGTTTACTCATGCCAAGATAAAGTAAGCCAACCACAGCGACGATATGCACACCTAGTGTGAAACCAATCGCAACGGCTTTTTGTTTAAAAGGCGGCTTGTTGAAATCTTTCATAAATTATTTTAATGGCTCAGTCAGTAAACCTACTTGTGTTAAACCTGCATCTTGAAGGGCAGACATGAGTTTCATGACTTCACCATAAGGACGAGATTCACTGCCGTTAATCAGGACACTCATTTGCTTTTTCTGTTCGTTCGCTTCATTTTGTGAAGCAGTTAAAACAGATTTTAGTTCATCAAGTGTGAGTACATCATTCTGATGATTTTTATCTTCGAGTTTGATCGTTCCATCCGCCTCAAGTGTAACAATCGCAGGGCGATCTTCCGCTTGCATAGGCGTGCCATTTGCCTGTGGTAAATCGACTTTGACACCTGTGGTGATCATAGGTGCCGTGACCATGAAAATCACCAAAAGAACTAACATGACATCAATATAAGGTACGACGTTCATGTCACTTTTTAATGGTTTTTTGATGCGCTCAAAGCGTCCAGAACGTTGAATAGCCATTAGTCATTGTCCTGAGTTGAACCTACAGACTGGCGTTGTAATAACGCAACCATTTCTTCGGCAAAAAGCGCACGATCGTTATAAACGGCTTCACCTTTGGCTGTGAAATGGTTAAATGCAAGTACAGCAGGAATTGCCGCAAAAAGACCAATGGCCGTTGCAATCAATGCTTCTGCAATACCCGGAGCAACCGTAGCAAGGGTGACTTGGTCAATATCTGCCAAACCAATAAAAGCGTTCATAATGCCCCAAACGGTACCGAATAAACCAACATAGGGTGCAACCGATCCAATACTCGCAAGCGCGCCTAAACCATTTTCTAAATGTCCTTGGTCACGGCTTAAACCCACACGAAGAATACGTTCTGTACCTTCAATGGATTGTTCTGCGCTGGCATTACGCTTTTTAAGTTTGAAAAACTCGCCTAAACCTTGATAGAAAACATCTTCAAGGCCAACACGTTTCGAGTTGAGCTGAGCATTGTTGTATAAAGTGTTGAGTTCGGCGCCAGACCAAAAGATTTTTTGGAAATGTTCATCATCGGCCTGCGCTTTTTTATAACTCATGTGTAACTTGGCAATCAGATACCAACTGAATAACGAAGCTAAGAGCAGCAGGAGCATTACCAGTTGTACGACAGGACTTGCTTGTAAGATGAGGTCTGAAACTTTAAGTGTTGATTCTAGTTGAGTTGCCATAGTTACTACATGTGCCAAATAATTTTTTTAATCTTGTTCCAATTCTTTCAGAATCAGTTCACGTATTTCATCAGGAAGGCGACGGGGTTTCATCTCTGCACTGATACATGCCAATTCTACCTCACCTGATGCCAGCATAATATCACCACGATAAATATTTTGTTGCAACACAAATGACGTAGCCTTACACGAAACTACACTTGCTGTAACAGTAATCAGGTCATCCATTAATATAGGGCGTGAATATTTCACATTAATTTTATGAACGACAAAGTTGTAATCTTTTTGATGCCAATAATGGTCTACACCTGAAGCGCGTAGCCATTCTGTGCGGGTACGCTCCATAAAGCGAATATGATTTGCGTGGTAAACAATGCCACCTGCATCTGTATCTTCAATATATACACGAATGTTGAATTCGAATTTATTCGCCATGAGAGTGTTCCGTCTTTATAAAATCTGAAAAATATTGTTCTGCACTTCAGCATAGAATTAGAGCATTTAAAAATGGCGATAATTCAATGATTCGTCAAGTGCTTCAATGACGGGCAGTTTAGCACCGTGAGTCATCAGTCCAATGGCACAAGGTTTCAACTCACGTAAATCTTTAACTTTCGTAGATGTCATTACTGATTAAAAAAGAGACTGCTTTTAATTTGTTTGTTCATCTAATTTAAATTTTGCATCGACAAAATCTTGTAGATGAGCTGCTAAATATCCCGCAATATGAAAGTGAGTTTCTTCCATTTTCTTTTTCTGTTGCTTTGGGAGTAATGCTTTTAAAGATTCATACATATACGTTAAGCAGCAAAAGCCAAGGCCAATAACTAACATGAGTAAAAGTTTATTAGGTAGATCTATCCAGAAAAACACATAAACGAGTATGACTAAAGCAAAGAATGAGAAGCTGAAATACAATGTATTAATTTTTGCTGGCTTAAAGTTTTCCTTGACCAAAGCTTGTACGTCGTCGTGATAGTACATCCCAATAAAAATGAGGGCAGAAGTATAGTTGAAGCTCAGGTTTTTTATACGATATGTAGAAGGCGATTGTTTAATAGTTAAGATATTATCTTCACTTACTTCTATGGTTTCTTTGCTAAGAATGTTTTCACATTCGACAGTGATAAAATAATTGTATTCGGTGTGGAATAAGCTTTCAAAATCACTCATTTGTTTTGGGCTAAATGAACTGATAGGTTGTTCTCTGGGAATGTGTTCAATGGCACTGTCTAATGGTAGGTTTTGAATGTAGTCGCTATTAATTTTGTTAATTATTCTATTCTCAAGATTTATCATTTTAGTCTATTGTTTGTAGTGGCTTGAATTTATTTTAAAATTTAAATAAACATGCAGGGAGCATTTAACTCCCTGAAGTCGTTCAGTGAATTATCGTTTACTTATCTTTCGGCTCTGGTGGTGTCATCCCAAACTGTAAATACGCCATATTGGTGGCAATACGTCCACGCGCAGTACGCATGACATAGCCTTGCTGAATGAGGTAGGGCTCGATTACATCTTCTAGCGTCCCTGAGTCTTCTGCCATAGCAGCAGCTAGAGCTTCTACACCTGCAGGGCCACCATCAAAACGCTCTAGTAGCATTGATAAATAACGGCGGTCTAGCGTATCTAAACCATCTTTATCGACATTTAGCATGTCCAAAGCACGTTGAGCCATCTCTTGGGTTACTTCACCTGTGCCTTTGACTTGCGCATAATCACGGACCCGGCGTAATAAACGGTTTGCAATACGAGGTGTCCCACGAGCACGGCGTGCAACTTCTTGAGCACCTTCGGCGGTCATGGGCACATCCATCAAGTTGGCAGAACGAGTCACAATATGCGTTAAGTCTTTGACAGAATAGAACTCTAAACGTTGTACGATACCGAAACGGTCACGTAAAGGAGAGGTCAGTAGGCCTGCACGAGTCGTCGCTGCAACAAGAGTGAAGGGTGGTAAATCCAGTTTGATCGAACGGGCAGCAGGGCCTTCACCAATCATGATGTCGAGTTGGTAATCCTCCATCGCTGGATAGAGAATTTCCTCGATGACCGGTGAAAGACGATGGATCTCATCAATAAATAAAACATCACCTTCTTCGAGGTTGGTTAGCATTGCAGCCAAATCGCCTGCACGCTCAAGGACGGGGCCTGATGTTGATTTTAAGTTGCCGCCCATTTCACGGGCAATAATATTGGCCAGTGTGGTTTTACCTAAACCCGGTGGGCCAAAAATTAAGGTGTGATCAAGTGCTTCTTCACGGCCACGCGCAGCACCGATAAAGATTTCCATTTGTTCACGGACGACAGGCTGTCCGATGTAGTCATCAAGGGAAGTTGGGCGAATGGCGCGGTCGAAGTGGTCTTCGGGTTTTTCTGAACCACTGATAAGACGGTCTTGCATAATTATTTAACTAATCTCTATATCGTTGTGGAAGAATCACAGCCTCAAAAAGCGATTGAACTTTAAATGCCATTGTATAGGCGATTCTCACTTTTGACTGGGCAAAAGTGACAAAACCCATTTGTTAAACTGATGCTACGTCCTTGTAGCACAGTTTAACGGCGACATCCTTGTCGCCTGCGTGATTCACATACTGTCTATAACCCTAAAAGGCAAAGGATGCGGTGCTCATTAGAAACTACAAATTATTTATTCATCGACTTAAGTGCTGCACGGATAATGTCGCTGGCTTCAGTAAAGTCACCTTTGGCAGCATTCACTAATTTTTGTGCTTCAATTGGTTTGTAACCTAATGATTGTAAGGCCGCCTCAGCTTCGGCTACGGCAGAGTTGCCCGTAAATTGAATTTGTTCAACAGTTGAATTCGTTGGTGCAGTGCCTGAAGCCATGGCTTTAAAGCGATCACGTAACTCAATCATGAGGCGTTCAGCGGTCTTTTTGCCTACACCCGGAACTTTGACTAAAGTGTTTATATCTTCATGTTCAACCGTGTGAATCAGCATTTCAACACTTAATGTTGATAAAATGCCCAGTGCCATTTTAGGGCCTACGCCGTTAACTTTTAAAAGTGTGCGAAAAATCAGTTTTTCTTGAGCATTGCTAAATCCATACAGCAGTTGTGCATCTTCACGAACAGCCAGATGTGTCCACAGGGTAATTTTTTGACCTTTTTGTAGTTGGCAAAATGTTGAAAGTGGGGTGTCAATTTCATAGCCCACACCATTTACATTGAGTAATACCGTTGGTGCTTCCAATGCCAGCACTTCGCCAATTAAACATCCGATCATGTCATTTATTCACTTTATTTCAGTTTAGTCTGAGCCATTTGCTCAATTTCAATTTGTTGTGAGATTAGCGTGAAGGCCAGCGAATTACTAGCCTTCACATTTTTTCAGGTTTAAAAGAAACCAACTTTATTGCCTTGAAGTTCTTGTGCAAGGTTATAAGCCTGATGGTCTGAAAATTTAGAGATAATATCCAATACTTGCATGATGTTTTCATAATGCAACGGCCCAAAATGTGCCCCCGAACGGTGAAGAATGGACATCAGTCGTTGTTCTTTAAAACTCAAAGTTTTATTTGGCGTAGTTAGAGGAATAAAGGCATCTAAAATATTTTGTAGACTTTGATGCGCAATAATCTCTAAGCCGGCTTTTTGTGGATGTTCAAAAATTTTATCGCGGGCTAATTCTTTTGCTCGGTTAATTCCACGCTCAATATCTTCACTGCAATATTGCAATAAACTGCCTTTAAGTTGACCTGACAAAATTTCATGATGATGGCGGGCGAAGGCTGTCGTGACTTCTTCGACTAGACGTTTCATCACACGACCACGTAATGCAGCTATTTTTTGTTGCCAAGTGGTATCAGTCATCGCCAATTCGGCAGGTATGCCATAGTCACCGACCAGATCAAGGAAAATTGGCTCAACTTCGTTATAGTTCAACATGTTGAGGATAATGCCATCTTCAAGGTCAATTAAGGCATAACAAATGTCATCTGCGGCTTCAAGCAAATAGGTCAACGGATGACGACAGTAGTGATATTCGCCCAGTTGAATTAAACCGAGTTGTTCTGCAATTTGCTGCAAGATTTCTTTTTCTGCTTGATAACAACCAAACTTTGCTCGTTGGCTCGCAGGTTTATTGCCTTGCGATGCAATGGTTTTTGAAAGCCAGGGGTATTTTAAATATGCACCTAAAGTTGCATAGGTTAAACGCATACCCCCATCATTTGGATGATAATCAATTTTAGTCAGTAGGCGTAAACCTTGGGCATTGCCTTCGAACTGTCTCACGTCGGCTTCTTCTTCAGGGCTTAAGTCCTGTAAAAAATTGGTATGTGATGCATCATCAAACCATTCTCGAATGGCATATTCGCCTGCATGGCCAAAAGGCGGGTTGCCAATATCATGTGCTAAACAAGCGGCTTGAATAATCGCACCAACATCGGCAGGTGAAATCCACATCGGGAGTTCATCTTTAATTTTCTCAACCGCCAACATCCCCAATGAACGTCCAATACAAGACACTTCTAAAGAGTGCGTCAGGCGAGTATGAATGCCATCGTGTTGGGTTAATGGATGGACTTGAGTCTTGCGATTAAGCTGTCGAAAACTCTGCGAAAATATAATGCGGTCGTAGTCTTTGTGGAAAGGGCTACGTGCCTGTTCAGAGCTATGTTTATTACTACCAATACGAACTGTAGAAAGCAGTTCAAGCCAACGCATTTGAGTCATTTATCATTATTCAGTTATTTACTAAAAACTATGATGCCAAACTTGTGACTAAAGTAATAGTGGGTCGCGTCATAGCTTGACACTTTATTTAAGGGTATCGGTGGAGGTATAGAGTTATTCGTATTAAGGTAGGGTGTTTTTAAGATAAATATTATTCATTGGCCAGACTATTCGCTGATTCAAACCGATTGGGAATGTCGCCTTGAAAACCTCAAAATTCTAAAATTGATATTAATTTTCGATTAATGTTTTTTACAATTTATTTTGTGCTAAGCTGCACTGCTGTATTCAATCTTTTTGACTGAAAATAAAAACAAAATTTAAAAAATCTTGTGCCATTCTCGAACAGAAAATGCTTTTCCCATCTAGCTGATTTCGCCAATACACAGTAGAATATGCGCTCTCTTCAAGTCACATTGCGGCTTGGTTCAAAAGACCAGCCCGTGGAGCCAAAATCAGCATGTTTATCGTGGCCGGTGCACCAGCACACTCTTCTTTTAAGAAAACGCAACTATTAACACGTCTATCTTCGATTAGTTCTGTTCAGGAAATTGAAAGCCAATTGGTCTATCTATTTGACCAAGCGCTAAGCGAACAGCAACAGCAATCTGCTTTACAGCTGCTTAATGATGGTCAATCTTTTGAATTGCGCCAGCCAGCAAGTGATGAAGTCCAAATATTAGTGACGCCACGCGTTGGGACAATCTCTCCGTGGTCGTCGAAGGCAACAGACATTTTCGCCAACTGTAATACACCGGTTCATCGCCTTGAACGCGGTGTTTTGTTTACTTTGAAGGGCGTAAATGCTGTTTCTGATGAAGTAAAACTAGCATTACATGACCGCATGACCGAAAGTGTTTTCAATCAAATTGAAGAAGCGACTGCGCTGTTCTCTGAAACTGAACCAAAGCCGTTAAATGCAATTGATATTTTAGGTCAAGGCAAAGACGCTTTAGTGAAAGCAAACTCTGAATTTGGTTTTGCACTATCTGACGAAGAAATTGATTATTTAGTTGCAGCGTTTAACAAGCTTGGCCGTAACCCGCATGACATCGAATTGATGATGTTTGCTCAAGCAAACTCTGAGCACTGCCGTCATAAAATCTTTGGTTCAGAATGGACAATTGATGGCGAAGTTCAGCCATTGTCATTGTTCCAAATGATTAAAAACACTTATAAAGAATCTCCAGATGACGTTTTGTCTGCATATAAAGACAACGCATCAGTGATCGTGGGCTTTGACACTCAACGTTTCTATCCGAAAAAAGACGAAGAAACAGGTCAGCACGTTTACAAATATAAGAGCCAAGCTGCTCACATCTTAATGAAGGTGGAAACGCATAACCATCCGACAGCAATTGCGCCATTTGCGGGTGCTGCGACAGGTTCAGGCGGTGAAATCCGTGATGAAGGCGCAACTGGCCGTGGCGGTAAGCCAAAAGCAGGTTTAACAGGTTTCACTGTTTCTAACTTGAACATTCCTGGCTTTGAACAGCCTTGGGAAGAAAACTACGGCAAGCCGTCTCGTATGGCATCTCCGCTTCAAATTATGATTGAAGGCCCATTGGGTGGCGCTGCGTTTAATAACGAATTCGGTCGTCCTGCTTTAAATGGTTACTTCCGTACGTTTGAACAAAATGTAAATGGCGACGTAAAAGGCTTCCATAAGCCAATTATGATTGCCGGCGGTTACGGTAACATCCGTCCTGACCATGTAGAAAAAGATGCGATTCAACCAGGCGATTTACTGATCGTACTAGGTGGTCCTGCAATGCTGATTGGTTTAGGCGGCGGTGCAGCGTCTTCTGTAGACAGCGGTAAGTTGGGTGAAAACCTAGACTTCGCATCTGTACAGCGTGAAAACCCAGAAATGGAACGCCGTTGCCAAGAAGTGATTGATGCTTGCTGGCGCATGGAAGATCATAACCCAATCGTGTCTGTACATGACGTAGGCGCGGGCGGTATCTCAAATGCCATGCCTGAACTTGTGAACGATCACGAGTTAGGTGCGGTACTTGATCTGCGTAAAATTCCATCGCTTGAAAAAGGCATGTCTCCGATGGAGATCTGGTCGAATGAAGCGCAAGAACGTTATGTTTTGGCGATCCGTCCAAGCTCATTAGAATTATTTGAATCACTGTGTGCACGTGAACGCTGTCCATTCGCCGTACTTGGTGAAGCAACTGAAGCGCGTCAATTGACAGTGAACGATCCACTGTTTGAAAACAAAGCTGTGGATATGCCAATGCAAGTGATGCTTGGCGGTACACCACGCATGAGCCGTTCATACGAAACCATTGAACGTAAAGGCGATGACTTCACTGCTGAAACAGTAACAGATTTGAAAGATGCGATTTACCGCGTTCTTAAGAATCCAACTGTTGCATCTAAATCGTTCTTGATCACGATTGGTGACCGTTCGATTACAGGTATGGTTGCACGTGATCAGTTCGTCGGTAAGTGGCAAGTGCCTGTAGCGGATGCTGCAGTAACAACGACTAGCCTTGTTGGTTATACAGGTGAAGCGATGGCAATGGGTGAGCGTCCACCAGTTGCGTTGTTGAATCCTGCTGCTTCTGCACGTTTATCTGTAGCAGAATCAATTTCAAACATCATGTCTGCAAAAATCGACCAGATCAGCGACATTAAATTGTCTGCAAACTGGATGGCTGCTGCAGGTCAACAAGGTGAAGACCAAGCGCTATTCGAAGGTGTTAAAGCCATCGGTATGGAAATGTGTCCTGCTTTAGGTATCGCAATTCCTGTAGGTAAAGACTCATTGTCTATGCGTACAACTTGGAATGATGACGGTGTTGATAAATCTGTAACATCTCCTATGACAGGCGTCATCACAGCATTTGCACCTGTAACAGATGTTCGTAAAACATTAACACCTGAACTTAAAAATATCGAGTCTGTACTTGTACGTATCGATCTTTCTAAAGGTCAATTCCGCCTTGGCGGTTCGATCCTTGCTCAGGTTTATAAAGCAATTGGTTCTGTAACACCTGATGTAGACAGTTTTGATGACTTCAAAGCATTCTTTGCGTTGGTTCAAGATTGGAACAACCGTGGTCTAATCAAGGCTTACCATGACATCGGTGATGGCGGTCTATTGGCAACTGTTGCAGAAATGATGTTTGCTTCACGCCTAGGTGCAGCACTTGAAGATCAATCTGTTGAATCTCTATTTGCAGAAGAAATTGGTGCAGTGCTTCAAATCAGCAAAGCGGATTGGGCTGCATTAGAAGCTGAAGTTGCAGCGTCTTCATTGCGCGATGCAATTGCAGTGGTAGGTACTGTAAACGATACAGATACTTTAACTGTAAATGGTTTGAGCTTAGACCGTGCTGAATTACAGCAAGCATGGACTGAAGTGTCACATCAAATCCAACGTCTGCGTGACAACGTAGAAACTGCGGATCAAGAATATGCGTTAATCGCGGACAAATCACATGCAGGTTTAATTGCAAAACCAACATTTGATTTGAACGAGCCAATCGAAGCACCGTACATCAATGAACGCCGTCCAAACATGGTGATTCTGCGTGAACAAGGTGTAAACGGTCATGTAGAAATGGCTGCTGCATTCGATAAAGTCGGCTTCAACACTGTAGATGTACACATGAGCGACTTGCTTGCTGGCCGTATCAGTCTTGATGACTTTGAAGGTTTAGTCGCGTGTGGCGGTTTCTCTTACGGTGACGTATTGGGCGCAGGCGGCGGTTGGGCTAAATCTGTATTGTTCAATCCTAAACTTCGTGACCAATTTGAGAAATTCTTCAACCGTGATGAAACTTTCTCTCTAGGTATTTGTAACGGCTGTCAAATGTTGTCTCAGCTTGCACCATTAATTCCAGGTGCAGACGCTTGGCCTCGTTTCCACCGCAATACTTCAGAGATGTTTGAAGCTCGTGCTGTAAACGTACGCGTTGAAAAATCAAATTCTGTATTGTTAGAAGGTATGGAAGGTTCGATTCTTCCTATCGCTGTAGCACATGGTGAAGGTCGTGTGGTTACAAGCGCAGAAAACATTGCAGCATTGAATGCTGGCGATCAGGTGATCTTGCGTTATGTAGATAGTCAAGGCAACCCAACGCAGCATTACCCAATGAACCCGAATGGTTCGCCAGAAGCGATTTCAGGTGTAACGTCTAAAGACGGTCGTGCAACGATTATGATGCCGCACCCTGAACGTAACTTCCGTGCGATTCAGCATTCTTGGAAACCAGAAGATTGGGATCAAGACGGTGCTTGGTTACGTATGTTCCGTAATGCACGTAAATTTATTGGTTAATCTTAGATAGATGAATAATAGAAAAGAGCCGCCTTCGGGTGGCTTTTTTTATGTTTAAAATGTACCAAAAGATATATTAATTATTGTGAATGCTTATTTTTACACATATAATCGCTTTCGATTTTTAACCACCTGCGGGTGGTTTTTTGTTGGTTTTAAATTTTTATTTCTCCCACTGAACTTGGTTTAGATTTTGCTTTTATATTTGTGGAAACATGCTAGTGTGTAATTTATGCACAATAACTATGCAAGATTAAAGACTAGCAAGATAAAAGAAAGATGGATAAGTAAACGAGTTCAGTATCAACACTCATGATGAGGTGATGACATGATTAAAATAGTAGAATATTCGGCAGTGGATAAGTCTGCGCTGCGTAAAAAGGGTTGGAAGCTTTTTGGTGCAGTGGTGTGTTTGCAGTTGGTGTTTTTATTTTTGGGTTATGCGTTGCAGATGTAATATTTGAACAATTGAAACCGCCGTGAGGCGGTTTTTATAAGCCTTCCGCGTTAGATGGTAACAAAGCACTATATTTTTCTTTCAATTGCTTTTTAAACTTCTTATCCCAAATAATAAAATCAATACCACCATCATAAGGTGCAACAATAATTTTTTTTTCAAATGAAACGAGAAATGCATGAATTTCTTCATTTGCAATTTTTAATAATAAATCATCATGTTTTTTAGGCTCCCATATTATTTGAGTGTATAAGGGTATAAAACAGACATCATTTTCATCACCATCATCAAAGTATTCAGGATCTATCTGATGTAGATTCATAGAAGGTGATTCTATTAAATTGTAGGAAATGATTTTTCTTCTATCATACTCAGGGTGGAAATAATTTGGCTCTGGCTGAGAATAATGTGGCGTAACATAATTACCTGTCACAAGGTAAACCGAGGTATCTAAGCCTAAACAATCTGTGATGATCTGATTTTGACGATCTAATAAAAGTAGCACTTCTTCTGTTGTGTCTGCATATTGTTTAGACTCGGGCAAGCTATGCATACGAAACCAATATTCCGAAAAATAAAATTTTAATACGTAAGGAATAGGTACTTTATTTGGAAAGTGATCATTCCATTGTTGTTCAAAGGTTTTAGTCATTGTTAATCTTTATATATTCTTAATGGGTTTAATATAACTTAGCATTAGGTAAATTTTCATATATCAAATGCAATGCTCAAGCTTATCTACTTCATACCTGAATAGCATCTTGAATCTACCAAACTTGCCGTATTTGAAGCAGGTGTCAGAGGTAGGCAATTTTGAGCACTGTACGTGGTAAATTTAGAGACAATACCAACTCAACATTTAGTCCGACAGAGTCTAACGGGCGACATCCATGTCGCAGGTTCCGTGATCAAATATTAAAATTTGATTTGATGATTGACTGTTAATGATTCTATTTAAATCATTAACTGAATCTGCTTTAAGACAGCCTTCAACGTATTTTCATAATCAAAAGCAGCATTAGTACTGTCTTGGTATCGCCAAGCCACATAACCATCTGGACGGACTAATACTGCACCTGATTCATGGATTTCAGATTTCGCATTCCATGTCCCATAAACGTCACGATATTCACGTGATCCAATTTGAATCACATCTAAATAAGGTAGATTCAACGATTCAGCAGCAGATTTCCAACCTTTGCCTGAAAGACCTGTCAGTAGGGTGAAACGACCATGCCCTGTAATATCTAACGTTGATTGCTTATCGCCTTTGGCATCAATAATCCAAGTATGTGGAACTTTAGCCCCCGGACGCGTGGTTGCTTGCAAGTAAAGCTGTTGATCTTTGGCAAAGATCTCAGGTTCAGATTCAGCAATCATGGCATTGGATGTATAGCGCTGATTCAACTCTACACCTTGGGCATTAAACTCAAAGTTTTTAATTTCTAAGGCTTGATATAGCTTTTGACGAATTTCTGCAGCTTGTTCATCTTCCGCAAAAATACGTTGCATCATTTGAGCTTGAGTTGTGATGCCTTGGTCAAAGCCAAATACCTCTTTGAGATGCTTATAGTCAAAGCGAGATTGATTGGCACGCGCCACGATTTGCTTGCCGACAGGCGCACGCTCTAATGTATAAGAATCAAGTAGAGCAGGAGTAGCCCAACCTTTGATGGCATACGCCAATTTCCAACCGAGGTTAAAGGCATCTTGCATACAGGTATTTGAACCTAAGCCACTTGATGGTGGATGACGATGCACCGCATCACCGCCGCAGAATACACGACCTTTTGAATATTCGGTTGCCCATGTTTGGTTCACATACCAATAAGACAATTTTTGAATTTCGACATTTTCTACTTCAGCACCGACAAAGGCATTTAAACGACCACGCACTTGCTCTTCGGTGACTTGTGGTTCACCTTTGGAAATATCAAAGCCCCAACCCATAATCCATTCATTCCACGGTGTAATGGCACGGAGTAAGCCCATGCCCAGATCACCAAAGCTGGCTTCAGGATTGACAATCCATTGCAAAATGGCAGGGCGGTGTTGCACATATTTGGAAAGATCAGCTTTAAACGTGACATAGACTGTACCTGCGCGAGACATCACCCCTTCCATGGGTAAATCAAGCTCTTCAAGCACTTTAGAGCGAGCACCATCCATACCAATTAAATATTTGGCACGTAAGCTAAATTCAGTTTGGGTAATGCGATTAAGGAATGTTGCTGTTACGCCATGTTCATCTTGTATATGGGACAAATATTCAGTATTAAAATTATAAATTGCACCACGCTCGGCTGCATTTTTTACCAACAAAGCTTCCATTTTCGGTTGAATAAGATCGACTAATGGACAGGGGCTACCTTTAATATAATCGCCATGACGTTCATCGCCCGTGCCCCAAGCACTCATACGGGCAATTTCTTCACCGACAAGACTTGTGGTAATGAGGCTTTCACCCATCTGCTCCCAAGGAGTTGCAATTTCTTTGACCTGTTCTTCGATACCTAAGTCACGCAACACTTCCATCGCACGTTGGTTGGTAATATGGGCACGCGGACTATTAGCTAACCAATTAAATTGGGTAAAAAGCTGAACCTGTATGCCGTAATTTGCCAAGGCCAAACCTAAAGTAGAACCTGCAGGCCCTGTGCCAATAATCAGAACATCGGTATCGAATTGCTGTGTCATACAAAACTCCATGTGTATGTGAAGCGCAAACTTGGAATAGTCCGCAGTCTAGGCAAATGGTTTTCCGAGTAGAATGGATATTCATATAAACTATAGATCTATTGGTATTTTGACTGCATGACACAGGTGATGTAGTGAGTGTGTGGAGTGAAGTGAATGGAATTACGACATTTACGTTATTTTGTGACGGTGGCGAAAGAACAGAGTTTCACTAAGGCAGCGGAAAAACTATTTACAGCACAACCATCGCTCAGTCAGCAAATTAAAGACTTAGAGCAAGAAGTTGGGGTGCAATTATTTGAACGTTCTGCTCGCAAAGTCTTACTGACCGATGAAGGGCAGGCTTTTCTGAAATATGAAGAGCAAGCACTAGAAAATGCCAAACAAGCTGTAGCCGCAGCTCGCCACGTGGCGCAAGCCAAAAATAATCAAATACATATTGGCTTTTTAAATGTCGCAGAATTGAAAATTATGCCGAGTATTTTGGCGCAATTAAAACAGCATATTCCTGATTTGAAAATTCATTTACATAGCTTGACGTGTACAGAGCAAATCCAAAAACTCAAAAATACCGAATTGGATATTAGCTTTACTCGTTATCACTTAAGTCATGACGACTTTACCAATATTCAGGTTTTAAGTGAGCAGATCTATCTAGTCGGTGCAGCGCATCTGCATCCATCAGATCGCATCTTAAAACTTCAAGAGTTAAAAAATCACACCATTATTATGTGTGAACAAAATGCTTCTCCTGTTTTTTACGATACCTTAAATGCCTTGATTCCTTTTGATCAGCATCAACATGATCATATGCTGTGGGTGACCAATGTCATGCAGCATTTAAATTTGATTAATATGGGCATGGGCCTGAATTTTGTGCCCGAATATTTACTCAAATTTTTAAATGATTCGGTCAAAGTCATTCAAACAGATGTGGAATTACCGAAACTAGGTTTATATGCAACCTATCCGCATGCATCGAATAATGTGGCATTGAACATGATTTGCAGTGCTTTAAATGATGTAGCTGCTCAATAGCGTCTAGAATAGCCAATGTTAAAACTGATTTATTATGTACCTGAGTCTCACTTAGAATCGACTAAACTGGCCGTATTTGAAGCAGGAGCAGGTGGTATAGGAAACTATGAACACTGCGCGTGGCAAGTACTTGGAACAGGGCAGTTTAAACCTGTAAAAGGTGCAAATCCATTTATTGGTGAGTTGGATATGTTGGAGCAAATTCCTGAATGGCGCGTGGAAACCATCGTGCCTGAAGAAAAGGCAAGTGCGGTAGCGAGGGCTTTAAAAGCAAGTCATCCTTATGAAGAGCCGGCATTTGAGTTTATTCAAATGGTGGATATTCAATTTTAATGATGCTTTTAAATTTTTAAGTTATAGAAAAAAGTAGATACACGAAGGGTGACATGAATGTCACCCGTTAGACAGAGATTCAAGGATGAATCTTCTGTCTAACAAGGGATTTTGGTTACTTTGATCCTTCAAAGTAACGTAATACCTACGCGTTATACACTAAAGTCACGTAGCTAATTGAGGTTGTGAGTATTCAATTGAAAGCAAGTTAAACCTTCTGAATAAATAAATCACGATCAAAACGATACTGCGGGAAGAACACACCATCTTTAGCACGTTCACCTGCACCAATCACCATCACTGGGTATTGCTGAGCATTTAATCCTAAAATCTTCTTCACCAAAGGTTCATCAAAACCTTCCATCATACAACTGTCAAAACCATAGGCACGTAATGCCAAAACTAAGTTTTCACAAGCCAATGCTGTAGTTTTGCTCGCCCAAAGTTTCGCATCTGCTTCATTAAATGCTGTTACAGGCAATTGTTTATCCAGTGTACGTGCAACTTTGAAAGCTACTTTCTTAAAGTTACCTAGTGCGTTGAAGTAACCTGTTTTATAGTTATAGGGAATAAACTTGTAATACTTTTGCACAGCTGCAGGTGCTTCAGGAAATGGAAATTCCGAAATATTACGTTTAGCCATTTCATCTACACGGTCGGTACGCGCGACACAGACAATCAATTCAGCAGCAGTTTTTGCCGCAAGT
The DNA here is from genome assembly GCF_013417925.1 of Acinetobacter sp. YH12218. Taxonomy (NCBI): domain Bacteria; kingdom Pseudomonadati; phylum Pseudomonadota; class Gammaproteobacteria; order Moraxellales; family Moraxellaceae; genus Acinetobacter; species Acinetobacter sp. YH12218. Next base: position 44,372 of record NZ_VPDB01000009.1, on the reverse strand, counting down.
TGCCCTAAGCAAGCTTTCACCAACTGTTTTTTCTTTGCAGGGTTCTGAACGACATAGAATGTCCAAGGCTGTAAATTTGATGAATTTGGCGCAAGCAGGGCAAGGTCTAAGCATTCATCTAAAACATCGTTTGGAATGGCCTTGTCGGTAAACTTACGTACAGAACGACGGCTTTGTACAACTTTTTTAAAATTTTCGATATCGATGCCTTCAGGTGCAGGTTCGTAGTAGCGTTTCTTTTCAGGTTTATTTTCAGTTTGTGATGCTGCAGTCATGTGGAAACATCCAGTTTTTAATTTAGAAAATAGATTGGGGCTGAGATGAAAAAAACCACCCAAATATGAGTGGTTTTTAAGTTCCATTACAAATTAATTGAACTGAGAGAAGTCAGGTTTGCGTTTTTGCATAAAGGCTGCAACAGCTTCCATCATTTCTGGAGAACCTACTCGATCCATGAAAATCTCAGCTTCATGGTCAATCCATGCCACGATTTCATCTACATTATGTTTCATTAATGCTTTTGATTGAACCAAAGAAGCTAGTGGTAGTGCAGATAACTGTGCTGCTTTTTTCGCAGCCGTCGCATAAGCATCTTCTTCAATACTATTGACCAAATTTGCTGAAAGCGCTGTCGCACTATCAAACTTTTGAGCAGTTAACAGTAATTCAGCAGCTTTATGGTAGCCGGCTTGTTGAACCAATAGCTTGCTCGATGCACCTTCAGGTGATAAACCAAGGCTCACAAACGGAATTTGGAATAGGGCGGTATTGTCGCTGTAGACTAGATCGCAATGAAGCAGAATCGTAACACCAATCCCAATGGCAACACCGCGAACCGCAGCAATCAGCGGCTTAGAAAATTGAGCAGCAGATTTTAATAAAATGAACGGTGCGCCTTCTGAAGCTGGAGCTTGTCCTTTTTGAGCAGCAGATTTCATAAAATCTTGCATGTCATTGCCCGCACTGAAGTCCGCATCTTGACCACGGAGTACAATTACACGCACTGAAGTATCCTGATCAGCTTCATCTAATGCTTTTGCAATCCACAGATATAATTCTGTATACAGCGCGTTCTTCGCCTGAGGTCGGTTGATGGCTAAGGTCAGTACGCCATTGTCCAAATTCGCATTCAAATGTTCATGGGGTTGTTGAATACAGCTCAGTGTCATCGTACTATCCTTGCGTAAAAGTTTCGTTTTGATTTTATGCTCAACATTATGTCGCATATTTCAGCCTGTGGCACAACTGCTCAGTTCATAAAAAGTTTGATTTGATATGAAATATACATTTGATTATTTGGTTTTCATTGGGCGTTTTCAGCCGTTCCATTTAGCGCATTTGCAAACCATTAAAATTGCCTTACAACAAAGTCAATATGTGCTTTTAGCACTGGGTTCGGCGCAAAATGAACGTAATATCAAAAATCCATTTTTAGCGTCAGAACGTGAGCAGATGATCCTGTCGAATTTTTCAGAGCAAGATCAGAAGCGAATCAAGTTTGTACATGTGATTGATGTATATAACGATGAAAAATGGCAAAAGTTAGTCAAATCTTTGGTGAATGACGTGGTTGAAACGAATGCAAAAGTCGGTTTGATCGGGCATTTTAAAGATGATTCTTCTTATTATTTAAAATTCTTCCCCGAATGGGAAATGGTTGAGTTGGATAGTCTAGAAGGAGCCATTTCAGCGACACCGGTACGTGAAGCGTATTATCGTGGTGAAATTCAGCATGATGCTTTTCCTCAAGGTACCGTCGATTTTTTGAAAAAATTTCAACAGACAGACATTTATAAACAACTTCAACACAAATTTATGACTCAGGATAAAACAAATCTGCTATAAAAAAACGCTAAAATTTCTAGCACTACAATGGAGCAAAAAAATAAACATTGTAGTGATTTTAGGCTGTGTTTTATTCAGGAGAAAAACATGAATTTGCGTCACGGAACCTTAGCAAAATATATGGGAGCCTTCGCTTTATGCTGCGTATTGCCCCTACATGCTGCTGAGTGGACGCTAACGCCTAATAGTCAGGTCACATTTGGCATTAAATCTGTGGGGCTATCTATTGTTGAAGGGCGCTTTAATAAGGTTCAATCGAACCTAAAATTTGATCCTGAAATTCCGCATAAAGGTTCAGCGCATTTACTGTTAGATGTAGATAGCATCAGTTTTAGTAATCCAAGCTTAAAGGGATTAATCTTGGGCAGTGAATATTTTGATGCCGCTGAATTTAAGCAAGTGAAGTTCGTCAGTAAACAAATCGAACCCGTGGCTTATGCGAAATATATGATTCGAGGGGATCTCACCATTCGTGGCATCACTAAGCCTGTGATCTTCGATACCACACTCACCCCAAGCCCGCAAAATCCAAAAGTGTTGGATGTTCAATCTTTAGCAACCATTAAGCGTAGTGATTTTGGTATGCGTAAAGCACTCGGTGGAGTAGGTGAGCAAGTATTGATACAGCTCAAAGGCCAATGGCGGCTTGAATAACCCTATTTTGCTGGCTTCAACACATATGATCTTTGGCGTGTTGTAGCATAAAAGCAGTTATTTTCTGTAATTGAATTGATTGTTGGTTCCAATGATGCCAATACAAGGCTAAATCAATACTGAGTTCTGTTGAAAGCTCTATCAATTTTCCCGCTGCTAATAAGTCTTTGCTTTGATAGTCGGGTAACCATCCGTAGCCCAAGCCCATCGTAATGGCATCAAAAAATGCCGTTGAAGAGGGAATGAAATGATGCGGATATTGTGAAGGATTGAGTCCGAAATTTTTCTGAATCGATTGCGTATGCAGGTCATCCTTCTCATTAAAAATCAGTGCAGGCGCAGCCCTTAACGCATTTCGCGTCACACCTTGACCGAACCATCTTTGGATAAAATCAGGGGTTGCTACAAAGCGATAATGCATTTCTCCCAGATATTCTGCGACGCAGCCTTTCATGGCTTCTGATTCTGTTGTGACACAGGCATTGACCAGTCCTGCTTCTAATAAATGATGCGTTTGTGACTGATCATCGACCTGAAAATGAATCACGATTTTTTCTTCAATTAAGAGATCTTTGAGTAGCGGAAGCAACCATGTCGCAAGTGAGTCAGCATTGGTTGCAATATTGACTTGATAAAACGCATTCGCGGTTTGTCCTGTTAGATTTTGCAGAAAATTATGTTCTAGTAATTTGCTGTGTTGTAAATAATGCAATAAAGATTGGCCCGCAAGTGTTGGGCGGCACGGACGTTCACGCACAATGAGTACATGACCTAATTTCTTTTCTAAAGTTTGCAGCCTGAGCGTGACCGCAGATGCCGTAATGTTTAAACGTAGTGCAGCTTGTTCAAAGCTTCCCGTTTCAGCAACCGCAAGAAATGCTTCACTATGTTTGCTTTGTAGCATGAGTCACCTATGAGCATTAGAGATTCTGCAAACTAAGAAAAACTTAGTTATAGTGATATTTATTTATAAATACTTATTTTAAACAATAAGCTTGGATAATAGCTACATTCATTTAAAGCTTTGAAAGTGTAGTTAAAAATGTTGCACAGTTATATGCAAGGGCTCGCAATTGGATTTAGTCTAATTATCGCGATTGGTGCGCAAAATGCGTTTATTCTCAAGCAGGGGTTAAAAAAGCAGTATATCTTTTGGCTTTGTGCTATTTGCGCAGCTTCTGATTCGATACTCATCTTACTAGGTGTGCTCGGATTCTCTCAATTGGTTGAAAGTCATCCGGAAATTGTGAGTGGAGCGAAATATTTGGGCGCAACGTTTTTAGCAGTTTATGGAGCACAGCATTTTCTGCAAGCCTTTAAAACTTCGAGCAGTTTAGCGCCCAGTGAGAAGAATGAAACAAAATTATTGAAGTTGGTACTGATCTGCTTGGCTTTAACGTGGTTGAATCCACATGTGTATCTCGATACGGTTGTGCTGATTGGATCTATTTCCACGAAGTTTGACTCGACCGCAGTCTATTTTGCGACTGGAGCAATCACAGCCTCATGGGTATTTTTCTTTGTCCTCGGATTTGGTGCGCGCTATTTATTACCGCTCTTCCAAAGTGCAAAGGCATGGAAAGTTTTAGATTTTATTATTGGCGTTGTGATGTGGGGAATTGCAGCCTCATTATTGCTCTAGTTAGAAGCTTCTTATTAAGTTTGAGCCCATTCCTAAAGGAGCGGGCTCAAATCATTACTTTTATGCTGCTTGTAATGCTTTTAAATCTTCTAGGACTTGTTCTGCATGGCCTGCGGCTTTGACTTTACGATATTCTTTCACCAGCTTGCCATGATGGAAAATAAAGGTTGAGCGTTCGATGCCCATAACCTTTTTGCCATACATATTTTTTTCTTTAATCACATCGAAATGCTGACATAGCACTTCTTCTTTATCACTGATTAAATCAATGCTTAGATTTTGCTTTTCAGTGAAGTTTTGATGGGCTTTAACCGAGTCGCGAGAAATGCCGTAGATTGGTGTATTAAGCGCATCAAACTGATCTTTTAAGCATGAAAACCCAATGGCTTGCGTCGTACATCCTGGTGTTGAATCTTTAGGGTAGAAGTAGATGATCAGCCAGTCATTGTTTAGTTCTGCAAGGTTGACTTCACCTGAGGTGGTTGGGAAGGTTTGATTTGGTAAGCTAATTTCAGTCATGAAGATTTCCTTTTTCATGTCTTATCCCTAAATGGGCTTAAACAAAGTATGTGAAATATGACCATCATACAGAATTTACTTTGAACTTAAAGCAATAAAAAAGCCTGCAAATGCAGGCTTTTTTGAGACGAAAATTATTTTTTCGCTTGAGCAGATTTCATTGCTTCTTCAGTTAAAGTTTTTAATTTACCTGTTAACTGAGGGCCGAAACATGCTTGAAGGTCTTTATTTTGTTTTTGAACAAAAGCGAGTGTTGCAGGACTTTTCTTCTGGTTGATTGTGCTTTGGATTTCCCATTTTTGAGCATTGGTTAAACGACCATCTGCTTCAACAGCACAAGTACAGTATTTGCTAACTTCAGCGGCAGTTAGTTTTTTACCTTTGCCAGTTTCTTCTTTACAAACATTAATTAACGAAGATTTTACGTTAGTGCTCTTATATGCTTGTTGAAGCTTGTCGTTGTCAGCGTGTGCAACTGAAGCAAACAATGCAGCCGCAGAGAACGCAGCAGAAAGAATAATGTTTGATTTTAAATTTTTCATAAACCCTACCTTGTTATTTCGGTATGTAACGTGTCGGATCTTCAACACCTGCGTCAACGAAACCTTGTTTACGAAGACGACAGCTATCGCATTTACCGCAAGCACGACCTTGGTCATCTGCTTGATAGCAAGACACCGTTTGACTGTAGTCTACGCCATGTTCTATACCTAAGCGAATGATATTTGCTTTGGATAAATGTAACAGAGGTGTTTCAAATTTAAGTGGTTTTCCTTCAACGCCAACCTTTGTTGCAAGGCGAGCCATGTTGGCAAATGCTTCGATAAACTCTGGACGACAGTCTGGATAGCCTGAGTAATCAACTGCATTAATACCAATGACAATCGCTTCTGCACCAAAAACTTCCGCCGCAGCTAAAGCATATGACAAGAAAATCGTGTTACGAGCTGGTACATAAGTTACAGGAATACCGGCTTGTTCATGATCAGGAACTTCAATGCTATGGTCAGTTAACGCAGAGCCACCTAAGTTACCTAAATCGATATTAATGACACGATGTTCTACACCAGCTTGCTTAGTTAACTCACGAGCAGCATCTAGTTCTGTCGTAGAACGTTGACCATACATAAAACTTAAGGCGATACATTCATAACGTGCTTGAGCCCAAGCTAAACAAGTGGTTGAGTCTAAGCCGCCAGACAATAAAACTATGGCACGAGGGCGCATATGCATTACTCCAAATAATTCTTTAAAACTTAACGACCAGTTTCATCGTTCCAAAGCAACTTATGTAATTGCAATTGGAAGCGAACAGGGAGATGGTCTTCTAAAATCCATTGTGCTAAATCACGTGCAAGCTGAGGCAAACGAACAGCACCTTTTTCAACGGCAAAGGCCGGAGAGAACCAAATGGTGCTGACTTTTTCGTTTAGCTTATAGTGCTCAACTTGCTGTTTTGACCATTCATAGTCTTCACGATTACAAATCACAAATTTGATCTGATCATGCGCTGTTAAATGGTCGAAGTTGCTAAGCAAGTTTCGTGCAACTTCACCCGATGTCGGGGTTTTTAAATCCATAACTTTTGAAACACGCGGGTCAACTTTAGACACATCTAAAGCACCACTGGTTTCTAAAGAGACTTCGCAGCCTAAATCGGCCAGACGGGTCATGAGGGGAAGGGCGTTCGGTTGAGCAAGTGGCTCACCACCCGTCACGCAAATATAAGGAGTTTTAAAATCTAAAGTGGTTTGAATAATTTCTTCTAATGATTGGCGTTCACCGCCTTCAAACGAATAGGTTGTATCACAATAAGTGCAACGTAACGGACAGCCCGTCAAGCGGATAAAGACCGTAGGCAAACCTGCGGTATTGGCTTCACCTTGCAATGAATAAAAAATCTCCGTAATACGTAAACCCGCAGACGGATCAGAAACAGGAATAGCGGAAGATCGAAGGGTACTCATAACAAAATTAACCAGATATAAAAAAACAAAAAATCTCTACGATCATTGCTAACCGTAGAGACGAGGAGCGATAGAGGCTCCACGGAACACGAATGCTCCGCTGAAATAAAGACTTAGTCTTCGCGTAATAATTCGTTCAAGCTTGTTTTCGCACGAGTTTTCGCGTCAACTTTTTTCACGATTACTGCAGCGTATAGGCTGTATTTACCGCATTTAGACGGCAAGCTACCAGAAACCACAACAGAACCCGCAGGAACACGGCCGTAATGGATTTCGCCAGTTTCACGGTCATAAATTTTGGTCGATTGACCAATGAATACGCCCATTGAAATCACAGAACCTTCTTCTACGATTACACCTTCAACGATCTCAGAACGTGCGCCGATGAAGCAGTTATCTTCAATGATTGTTGGGTTTGCTTGAAGTGGTTCAAGAACGCCACCAATACCAACGCCACCTGACAAGTGAACGTTTTTACCAATTTGAGCACATGAACCAACAGTTGCCCATGTATCAACCATCGTACCTTCGTCAACATATGCACCAATATTGACATATGAAGGCATCAATACAACATTTTTCGCTTGGAAAGAACCTTTACGTGCTACAGCAGGTGGTACTACACGTACACCAGCAGCTTTAAATTGTTCTTCAGTCCAGTCAGAGAACTTAGTATCAACTTTGTCATAGAAGCGTAAGTCACAAGCTTCCATTGGTTTGTTGTCATTCAATTTGAATGAAAGCAAAACGGCTTTTTTCACCCATTGATGAACAATCCATTCACCATCAATTTTTTCAGCAACACGTAATGTACCGTTATCTAGGCCAGCGATCACTTCTTCTACTGCTGCACGTACTTCAGCAGGACAGTCAGCTGCAGTGAAATTAGCACGGTCTTCAAACGCTTGTTCAATGATTGTTGAAAGCTGAGACATGTTCTTCCATCCAGAAAAAAATTTTCCAAGATTTTACACTAAATCGAGTCAAAAATAGATGGTAAATCGGTCTAGGATCGGAATTAATTATTAAGCAAGCACTAAAACCAAGAAATTAAGAGTGATGAATTTAGCATTTTCATAAGGTTTGTATAAAAAATACGCAAAATATACAGAATTGTTCCTTAACATCATTATTATATTTAAAAAAATGAAACAAAAACTCTTTATTAATCAATATTAAAATCTAAATGTATCAAAAGTTAACAAAAAATCAGTAAATTTGCATAAATGTTGAGCTGTGTTTCCTTTTAACATGTGCCATATAAGAAGTCTGTAAAATCTGAATAACAGTTTATTTTGAGGAGAAACACATGAAATCATTACGTTTATTAACAGTAGCTGCTCTACTTACTGCTGCAGGTACTGCAATGGCAGATACCTCTGTAGTTCATGATGGCTATGCATTTGATCAAAACCAACTTATCCCAACTGGCGCTCGTCTAGAAGTGGGTACGACTGGTTATGGTGGTGCGTTACTTTGGACTGCGAACCCATACGTCGGCCTTGCTTTAGGTTATAACGGTGGTGATATTTCATGGTCTGATGACTTATCTGTCGATGGCGTAAAATACGACATGGATATGGATAACAAAGTTGGTTACTTAAATGCAGAAGTTCGTCCTTGGGGTGCAAGTGCTAATCCATGGGCTCAAGGTCTTTATGTTGCTGCGGGTGTAGGTTATATCGACACTGAATATACGTTAGATAAGCGTCGTAAAGGTGATACACCAATTAAAATTGATGGTGAAGAGACAAACTTTACACGAGTAAACGGTACAGTGTCTTATGATAATGACATCGCTCCATACCTAGGTTTAGGTTTTGCGCCAAAATTGAATAAAAACTGGGGCGTATTCGGTGAAGTAGGTGCTTATTACACTGGTAATCCATCGGCTAAATTGACAGGTGTAGGTGATGACCCTGCAATTCTTGCTGACCATGAACGTAACGTTGAGCAAGATGACAAATACGAATGGCTTCCAGTAGGTAAAGTAGGTGTGAGCTACCATTGGTAAGTTATTACTGAAATAAAAAAACGAGCTTCGGCTCGTTTTTTTTGTTTTTAGAATGCGTTTAAAATCTGTGACCAAATTTCAAACCATAGATCATGGCATCATTGTCTGAGACACTTGCAAGACCTGAAATATGAGATGTTTCAGTATTCGATGGTTTTGAGAGTTTCATATAATACAGGCCAGTCGCTAGAAAATTGTTCGGGTTAAATTTATACATCATACCTAAACCTAAACCTCGATAGCCATCACTTGGGTTTAAGGTAGACGCCGCATTTCCTGTCCCGTTGTCCCAAATAAACTCTGCAGCAGCGAGCCAACTCGGATTCAATTGATGTGCAATCCCTAACTTTCCTGACCATTGATCTTTCTGATATTCCACCAATTGGATATCAGCTAAATCACGGTATTGTGGATCGAGTGCTGCGTATTGAAGCACGGCATTAAACTGCGGTGGCTGAATGTTGAAATCTTTCCAATTAATCCAACGAACTGTGCCATATACAGCATTATGTGAGCTAACAGCTGTTTGAAATTCAAAATTGACGCTTTGTGGCGTTTGAATTGAGGTATGGGTGTCAAGTACTAATTGAAAAGGACCATTTGAATATAAAGTTGATTCAGAGGTCTTATTTTCATGTTTTATTTTTGAACGATAGGTTAGGCTAGTTTTAATAGCATATTCAGGGAGTTGATAACTGAATCCGAGCAGCCAACCAATCGCTTCATCTTGTTTAAAATCGGCATGGTAGCCATTGAGAGCAGCATATTGTTGCCCAGAAATTTTTAAATCACCTTTAAATGTTTGTAGGCTTAAACCGCTATAAATATTCCAATTATTATTAGGTTGATAGCCTACCAGTCCAGTTAGGTTATGCGTTCTAAAGTTAATATCGGCGCTTTCAATATCGATATTTGAGCCATCGGGTAAGCGAGGACTATATTGATAACTGATATCAGTATGAAAAGGTTGCTCATAAATTACTCCCGCAGAAATATTTTCATGTGGTTGAATTTTAAGTGCAAATTTCCCAGAAAATTGTTGATGAGCGAGATTCCCTGTAGAAAAATCAGTGATGCCCAATTCACTAATTAAGCCTTGATTCTGAACTTTGCCGTCAACTTGAGCATCGACATAAGCGAAACTGGCTTCAGTATAATTTCCGGGTTCAAGAAAGGCCGAGATCGATTGATCTGAGTTTTCTATTCCTGCTGCATACATGATCTGTATGGGGCAGACGATACCGACTGCCACTGCGACGAATTGATTTTTCATAAATATGGGTCGGAAGTAATAAGGTTTTAATTTTTATTGTGTTGGATGTATTTTAATCAAAATTAAAAATAAAGCCAAGAAAACTTAGATAAAATATGTGTTTACCAAAAAAAGAGGACAGTAGGTGTCCTCTTTAATTCGTCAATTGGCCTATCATTCTTCTGGGTAAGCCACTTTTTTCAACGCTTTGATGTCGGCATCTGGTGAGCATAAAGAAATAAACTCGTAGCCATAACCGCGTAGCAAATGTCCTTTGCGAACAGCAATCCAAGTGGTATTAACGCCAAAAATATCGGTAGGAATCTGTTTTAAACGGTAGTCACGTTCTGGGTCATATGCCACATCGTTGACAATACCAACCCCCATATTAAGTTCAACATAGGTTTTAATAACGTCTGCATCAAGTGCGGACATCACGATATCTACATTAAAGCCTGAATCTTCAAAAGCTTTATCAATTTTAGAACGACCCGTAAAACCACCGTGGTAAGTAATAATTGGATAGTTCGACAAATCTTCAATGGTGATATTTGATTTTTGGGTCAGTGGATGCTCTTGTGGTGTGATGATACTGTGTTGCCAGTTATAGTAAGGCACACTTGCAAGGTTATCTTCGGTGGTTAACGATTCGGTTGCGATCCCAATATCCGCTTCACCTTGAAGGAGCATTTCTGTAATTTCAACAGGGCTTGCTTGTTGCAAAATTAGATGAACTTTTGGAAATTCTTTTTTAAATTGGTTCACAATCGGCGGCAAGACATAACGCGCTTGCGTATGTGTGGTCGCAATAGTCAATGTCCCTTCATCCACTTTGTTAAAGTCATCTGCTAGACGTTTAATATTGTCTGCATCCACGAGCATGCGTTCAACGATTCCCAATAAAGACTGGCCTGGTTCGGTTAAACCGAGTAGACGTTTACCTTTACGAATAAATAGCTGTACACCAAGTTCATCTTCTAGATCTTTGATGTGTTTACTCACGCCAGACTGCGAGGTGTAAAGTGCAGCAGACGCTTCTGTTAAATTAAAATTCTGACGTACGGTTTCTCGAATAATTCTTAATTGTTGGAAATTCATAATTTTATTTTACCTTAAAAGCAAGTGGGGCTTGTAAAGGCCCCCAACTTTTTGTTTTATGCAACTTGGTTTTCAAATAAATGCAAGTTCGTTGCACTTAACCATACTGTTTGATTTGGGCGGAATTGATGTGCTTTCGCTTCATCTGCCGTTAATGAAATTTCAATCAGATTGCCCTGACGGTCATGCAATTCAGCAATCACTTTACCTGCAATCCAAAGCTCACGTACAAAAGTTGCTTGGATAGCATTTTCTTGCGGCTGTGCATGAATGCGTAGTTCATCCGGACGAGCGAAGGCAATGACATTTCCTTGCGGCGCATTGGCATTTTGTGGCAACAAAATTCGGTCTTCACCAATTTGAATGAGGCCATTGCTATTTTGACCTTCAAAACGGTTGGCTTGACCTAAAAAGTCAAATACAAACGGTGTTGCAGGTTTTTCATAAACTTCACGTGGCGAGCCAATCTGTTCTACGTTGCCTTTGTTCATCACAATGATTTGATCGGCCACTTCAAGTGCTTCTTCTTGGTCATGGGTCACGAAAATAGAGGTGATGTGGAGTTCGTCATGCAAGGTACGTAACCAGCGGCGTAATTCTTTACGAACTTTGGCATCCAATGCACCAAAAGGTTCATCCAGTAATAACACACGCGGCTCAACCGCTAAAGCACGTGCTAAGGCAATACGTTGGCGTTGACCACCTGAAAGTTGTGCAGGGTAACGGTCAGCCAAGAAACCAAGTTGAACAAGATCAAGTAAACGAGTAACCCGTTTTTTGATTTCAGCTTCATTTGGACGCGTTGCACGTGGGCGTACGCGTAAACCAAAAGCAATGTTGTCAAATACGGTCATATGACGGAATAGTGCATAATGTTGGAATACAAAACCAACTTCACGTTCACGGACATGAACTTTAGTGGCATCTTCACCTTCTAGAATGACTTGACCGCCATCGGCAGATTCAAGTCCTGCAATGATACGCAATAGGGTAGTTTTACCACAGCCTGATGGGCCAAGCAGCGCAACGAGCTGACCATCAGGGAAATCTAAAGAGATATTTTTAAGTGCATGGAATGCACCAAAGTGTTTTTCAATATTTTTTACTTGAATACTCATGAGGTCATTCCTTAAGAAACTTGTGAATCTTCTTTACGCTTGTCTTGTCGTTCCTGACGTAGTTCAACCCATGTTTTTAAAATCAGGGTGACAATCGCCAAGAGCGCTAATAGTGAAGACACAGCAAAAGCAGCACTAAAGGTATATTCGTTATAAAGGATTTCTACATGTAGCGGTAAGGTGTTGGTTTCGCCGCGAATGTGACCTGAAACCACAGAAACAGCACCAAACTCACCCATTGCACGTGCATTACAGAGAATCACGCCGTAGATTAAGCCCCATTTGATATTTGGAAGAGTCACTTTCCAGAAGGTCTGCCAACCTGAAGCACCCAATACGATTGCCGCTTCTTCTTCCTCTGTCCCTTGAGCTTCCATTAACGGAATTAGCTCACGTGCCACAAAAGGAACGGTAATAAACACAGTAGCAAGGACAATGGCTGGAACGGCATACAAAATTTTGATGTCGTTATCCATTAACCAGCCGCCTAACCAACCTTGAGTACCAAAAATCAATACCAACATTAAGCCAGCAATGACTGGAGAGACTGAAAATGGCATATCAATAATCGTGGTTAAAATAGATTTACCACGGAAATTAAACTTGGCAACACACCATGCCGCAGCTACACCAAAGACCACGTTTAGCGGTACGGCAATCACAGCGGTCAGTAAGGTCAGTTTCACTGCTGATAATGTGTCTGGATGAACCAGTGCTTGGAAGTAAACGCCAACACCTTGTTTAAAGGCTTCAACGAAAACCAAAATCAAGGGCAAAATCAGGCAGCTCGCAAAGAAAATCAATGCAATCACTATCAGTGTATAGCGTACCCATGTTGGTTCACGCGTAGCATCACGCGACTGTAATTTTTCCGCAAGCGCATTACTGTTCGTATTCATCGTGCAGTTCTCCCTGTACGGCGACTTGCCCATGCTTGAACCAAGTTAATTAAGAATAAAATGGCAAAAGAAATCACCAGCATCACGACTGCAATCGTGGTCGCGCCTGCATAATCATATTCCTCAAGACGAGAGATGATCATCAATGGCGCAATTTCAGTTTTGAAGGGTTGGTTACCTGCGATAAAAATCACCGATCCATATTCACCCACACCGCGTGCAAAGGCCAAAGCAAAACCTGTTAACAGTGCAGGAAATAGAATAGGTAAGATCACTTTGGTCATGATCTGAAAGCGATTTGCACCCAGTGCAGAAGCTGCTTCTTCAAGTTCAGTTTCTAGGTCGCTCAGTACAGGCTGTACAGTACGAACCACAAAAGGAATACCAATAAAGATGAGAGCCAAGGTAATCCCGATTGGGGTATATGCGACTTTAATGCCAATGGGTTCAAGGTACTGACCGATCCAACCAGTCGGTGCATATAACGAAGTCAGTGCAATACCAGCAACGGCAGTTGGCAATGCAAAAGGCAAATCAACCAATGCATCGATAATACGTTTACCCGGGAAGGTATAGCGAATCAAACACCATGCTAAGAGCAAACCAAAAACCACATTGACTAACGCAGCAATAATGGCGGCACTAAAACTCAGTTGTAACGATTTTAAAATACGTTCTGAGCTTAAAATTTCCCATAGTCCATCCCAACCGATACCTAAAGATTTAATAAATACGGCCGAAAGGGGAATGAGCACAATTAAGGATAAATACGCTAGGGTAAAGCCTAGAGAAAGACCAAATCCTGGCAGCACTCGGGATCGCTGCGACATGATGACTCCTCAAAATGAGAAAAGCTGACTTAAAAGGTCAGCAAAATTGAATAAATGATTTTGCGACAAGCTTAATGCTCAGTACTTAAAAAGCAAATTGAAATAAATACTTGTTTTCATCAGTAAAGCTGATATGTTTCATGTGGTTTTCTGAAATTAAGTAATTGAAAATTTCAGGAAACGGTCCAAAACCTGATGCAACATTAATGTGACCCACAGCACCCATATTCACAGGGTAAAGCTTCCAAGCATCAGCAAGTTGTTTTGCATCTTCAAAGCCAAGCCAAGGATCATTTTCACTAATCAACATCGTTGTCGGCACACGAATACTTAATTGATGAAAAAATGCTTTGTAATCCGTCGTACTGTCGCGTGCAAAGCCGTTTTCTCCAAAGCGTGCTGGATTGGCTGGCGCAACCAAAACTAAATTTTTGATTTTTTTATTAAGTTCTGGATACAAGGCCAATGCTGCCACCGTGGTTAAACAACCAAAGCTATGCGCCACAATTTGAATTTCACCCTGTAGAGGTCGTACGGTTTGAACAAATTGTTTAATCCAGTCTTTTAGTACAGGGTGATTCCAATCTTTTTGCTGAACACGAGAGCTAGACATGAGCTGACGTTGTAACCAAGATTGCCAATGTGCGTGTTCACTACCGCCTACACCCGGGACAATTACTGTATGTGTCATGTCAAGTTCTCCTGATTCAGTCAATGACTGGTCTTATTTTCCGTTGTTGGTTTTGACGATTTGGTCAAACACGCCGCCATTTTCAAAGTGTGCTTTTTGGACTTTATCCCAACCACCAAATTCTTTATCAATGGTTACGAGTTTAAGTGGCTTAAAGACTGATGCGTATTGTGCAAGCGTTGTAGCGTTACGTGGACGGTAAAAGTTCTGAGCCGCGATTTGCTGACCACGTGGTGAATAAAGGAAGTTTAAATAACCTTTGGCTAAATAAAGATTGCCTTTTTTCTCTGCGTTTTTTTCTAAAACAGCAACAGGGGGCTCAGCTAAAATTGAAAGTGAAGGGGTCACAATTTCAAATTTACCCGGTTGTTCACGAATCGCTAAATGTGCTTCATTTTCCCAAGCCAGCAATACATCACCAATACCACGTTCAGCAAAGGTCGTAGTCGAACCACGTGCGCCTGAATCGAGCACTTTGGTGTTTTTATAAATTTTACGGACAAATTCTTGAGCCGTTGTATCATTACCACCCGCTTGATGTTTTGCCCAAGCCCATGCAGCTAAATAGTTCCAACGTGCACCGCCTGAGGTTTTCGGGTTTGGGGTGATAATACCCACGCCTGGTTTAACTAGATCGCCCCAATCTTTAATCGCTTTTGGGTTGCCTTTACGGACTAAGAACACAATGGTTGAGGTATATGGCGTTGAGTTTTGTGGAAGTTTCTTTTGCCAATCTGCAGGTAAAAGTTTGGCTTTTTCTGCAATCACATCAATATCCGCTGCCAGTGCTAAAGTCACCACATCGGCATCTAAACCATCAATGACGGCACGTGCTTGTTTACCTGAACCACCGTGAGATTGTTTAAAATTAATTTTTTGACCTGTACGGCTTTCCCAATATTTACTGAAGTCTTTATTCACACTTTCATAGAGTTCACGCGTTGGGTCGTAAGATACGTTTAAAAAATCTTTCGCAGCTGCGCCAAAAGAATCCGTTGAAATAACTGCAGCAAGAACACCCAATTTTAACTTTGCGGAAATACTCATGTGAACCTCAATAATTTTTACTTTATCTGTAACATGGATGAAGAATAGCGCCAATCTTTATGCATAAAAAATAATTAAAAACGAATTTTATATGAATAAAAAAGATAACAGGCGTATCTACGAAAAAAAAGCATCGACCTTATGCGAAAGGAAGATGCTTTTCGCTATTTAAAGCATTATTTTGAATTATTGGTCTTCACGATTTGGTCAAAGACGCCACCATTTTCAAAATGTTTTTTCTGCACTTTGCTCCAACCACCAAACTCTTTATCAATCGTGACGAGTTTTAAAGGTTTAAAAACATTTTTATATTTTGCTAAAACTGCCGCATTACGTGGACGATAATAGTTCTGTGCGGCAATAGTTTGACCTGCAGGTGAGTACAGATAATTTAAGTACGCTTTGGCTAAATTTTCATTGCCATCCTTCTTGGCATTTTTTTCTACAATCGCAACAGGTGGCTCGGCCAAGATAGAAAGTGAAGGGGTCACAATCTCAAACTTACCCGGCTGTTCACGAACTGCCAAATGTGCTTCATTTTCCCAAGCCAATAACACGTCACCAATACCACGTTCAGCAAATGTAGTTGTTGCACCACGTGCGCCTGAGTCGAGGACTTTGGTTTGCTTATAAATTTGACGGACAAATTCTTGGGCTTTTGTATCGTTGCCACCTGCTTGATGTTTGGCCCAAGCCCACGCAGCTAAATAGTTCCAACGCGCACCACCCGATGTTTTTGGGTTCGGGGTAATAATGTCGACACCTTGTTTAAATAAATCGCCCCAGTCTTTGATGCCTTTCGGGTTGCCTTTATGCACTAAGAACACAATAGTCGATGTATACGGCGTTGAGTTTTGCGGAAATTTCTTTTGCCAGTCTTTTGCAACTAAACCACGTGCAGCAATTTCATCAATATCTGCAGCCAAGGCCAAAGTGACGACATCGGCATCTAGACCATCAATAACTGCACGAGCCTGTTTACCTGATCCACCATGAGATTGTTTAAAGTTAATGTCTTGGCCTGTGGTTTTTTTCCAGTAAACACTAAAGTCTTTATTGAAGTTGTCATACAATTCACGGGTTGGATCATATGACACATTTAAGAAATCTTTGGCAGATGCACTAAATGCTGTGGCAGAAATGAATGCAGCCAAAACCCCAAGTTTTAATTTAGATAGATTCATGTTGTCCTCAATTTTTATACATGTTTTGTTGGATGAGGCAAGAATATCTGTAGTTTTTATGCAGAAAAAATAATTAAAAAAGAATTTAATATGAACAAAAAAGAAATATATGCTGAACGATTATTTTTTAAAATAAAGTGATGTAATTGGGATGACGATGTATGCAGTGTTTTAAAAATGCGCAGCAAATAGAACAAGTTGATTTACTTGATCGAGCCTTTCACTATGGCGATGGCTGTTTTAGCACGGCACGTATTCGCCAAGGACAAATAGAACTTTTAGCTTTGCATATTGCACGATTAAAACTGAGTAATGAGCGATTAAAGCTAAATGCAGATTTAAGCCTCATTGAAGACACTCTAAAATTGTTACGTAAACAAGATGTCGTCAATGGCACTTTAAAAATTGTGTTGAGTCGTGGTATTGGTCAGCGTGGCTATAGTTTACCTGAGCATCCAGCAGATGTTTGGGTGTTTTATTACCCCAAAGCTGTTGCAGATTTTGAGTACGAAAATGTCGAAAGTGGTGTATTACATCAAGCCATTGGGTTAACCATGCCAAGTTTGGTGGGCTTGAAGTCCTTAAATCGATTAGAACAAGTCATGCTCAAAGCAGAGTTGGATCAAACCCCATGGGGGGAAGCTTTGGTGACGGATGTGCAAGGTACAGTTGTCGAAGGTGTGAGCAGTAATTGTTTTATTCGTACAAATGAAGGATGGATTACGCCCGAACTTCGTTATAATGGCGTGCATGGTGTCATGCGTGCAGAAATTTTAAAACGGATGCAGCAGCATCAGATTGCATGTACTCAACGTCACGTCAATATGGATGAAATTACGCATTTTCAGAGTGTTTTTTTCTGCAATGCTTTAAGTCCCATGAAAATTGCATCAACTCTGAATGGAGTTGAGTTAGATGTTCAAGCTTGTATTGAACTTTTCCGAACACTTCAATTAAGTCAGATTCGTTAATATGTCCACCGCGTCTAAAAAAACAAATAAGAAAAAATCTGCCAAAGCAGGTTTTCCATTTAAAGCATGTTTGGTTGTGCTACTTGGCATCGTTGTACTTGTGGCGATTTTACTGTGGTCGAGTTTATTTAAAGCCTATCCCGTGGAAGGCAAAAAGCAAATGTTGGCGATTGGTGCAGGGGATACCTATTCAGGTTTTATTGACCGACTGGCCAAAGAGAAACAAGTTCATTTTCCTATTATTTTGAAGTTGTACCAAAAGTTCATGATTAATGACACCTTAAAAGCAGGTGTGTATGAAATTCATGAAGGTATGAGTGTACGAGAAGTTATGGAGTTGATTTCGAATTCTGAAAATGCGCAAATGAATCGAATTCTAGTGATCGAAGGTACGACATTTAAGCAACTGATAGATGCTTTAAAAAATGACCCTTTGGTGACGCATGACATCAGTCATTTACCGTATGCAGAAATCTTAAAAGAGCTCGGCATTCCGTATTCACACCCTGAAGGATTATTTGCACCGAATACGTATTTCTTTGCAAAAGGCGAGTCTGATCGTAAAATTTTAAAAGATTTGTATAACAGACAAATCAAAGCCTTAGATCAGGCTTGGACTAATCGAGCTCAAAATTTACCGTACAAAGATAAATATGAAGCCTTAATTATGGCGTCGATTATTGAAAAAGAAACCAGTCTTGATCGTGAGTTAGAGCAAGTATCAGGGGTGTTTGTCCGTCGTTTGCAACAAGGCATGCGTTTACAAACGGACCCTACGGTTATTTATGGCATGGGCGATAAGTACAACGGTAATATAACTCGTCAGGACTTACGTACACCAACAGCCTATAACACTTACACGATTAATGGTTTACCACCAACACCGATTGCTTTGCCGAGTCAAAAAGCAATTGAAGCCGCGATGCATCCTGATTCATCTAACAATATATATTTTGTTGCAACAGGAAATGGCGGCCATAAATTTAGCAGTAATTTGCAAGACCATAACCGCGCGGTACAAGAATATTTATCTGTAATTCGTGCGAAAAACTAAGGAGTGAGCATGTTTATTAGCTTTGAAGGTACGGAAGGTGTGGGTAAAACTACACTCATTCGTAAATTACATGATCATTTCCAAAATTTGGGTAAAAATGTCGTACTTACACGTGAGCCGGGTGGTACACCTATGGCTGAACAAATTCGTGCATTACTTCTGGCCGTCAATCATGATGAAGCAATGAGTGATGATACAGAGTTGTTACTTATGTATGCTGCACGCGCACAGCATTTGGCGCGCGTGATTTTACCTGCATTGGCAGAAGGTAAAATCGTTTTATGCGATCGTTTTGCCGATTCGAGTTTTGCTTATCAATGTGCAGGACGTGGTTTAGATCGTGACAAGCTCAATGTCTTAAATGCAAGTTTTGTTGCGCGTATACCGGATATTACTTTTTGGCTTGATGCACCGATTGAAACAGGAATGTTAAGAGCAAGAGAGCGTGGTGCTTTAGACCGTTTTGAACAAGAGAAAGCAACTTTCTTTGAGAAAGTAAGATCAGGTTTTGCTGAGATTCATCAAACGCACCCTGAACGAATGAAACGCCTTGACGCAACCCAAACACCTGAGCATGTTTTCCAACAGGCATTATCGCATCTACAGCAGATCTAAAATGCCATAGTATTTGTTAGGCAATTGATTTAAAAATCATCCATAGCAAAAGTTATGGATGATTTTTTATGCATGCTACAAAACAGGAGATTATCAATTTCCTTAAGACTGAATTTGCGCCAAGCTTAAAGCATTGCACTATCGTTGAAGTTGGTGAAAAGGCTGCCACTTTAATTTGGCATGTGACTGAAAAAGATTTGCGGCCTGGCAATACTGTTTCAGGCCCGACTATGATGACTTTGGCGGACTTTGCGCTATATGTGGCTATATTGGGGGAGATCGGGATTGTAGGACTGGCGGTCACGACCAATATGAATATTAATTTTTTAAGAAAACCCGAAGCCAATCAAGATTTAATAGGCGAGTGTCGATTGCTGAAAGTGGGCAAAAGTATAATTTATGGTGAGGTGTTGGTGTATTCAGCAGGTGTGGATGAGCCTGTTGCACATATAACAGGGAGTTATTCTATTCCACCGAAGCGATTATAAAGGCTCAATTGCATTTGCTGATTCAAATAAAAAGCCGAATTTACATTCGGCTTTTTATGGTTTTTAAACATTTTAGATGTTTAAGAAACCAGTTCTGTATTCACCAATGGACATTCCACTTGGAAATTGGGTGGACTTAACACCGTTTTACGTAGTTCGTCTGCTTGTTCAGGATAGTCTAAAGTGAAATGCAGACCACGAGATTCTTTACGTTCCATTGCACAGCGCACAATCATTTCTGATACCAGTACCAAGTTACGTAGTTCAATCAGATTTTTACTGACTTGGTAGTCTTGGTAATACTCGGTAATTTCACGATTAAGCATTTCAATACGATGGAGCGCTCGTTGAAGCCGCTTGGTCGTTCTGACAATGCCCACGTAGTTCCACATGGTTTGGCGAAGCTCGTCCCAATTTTGCAAAATCACTACATCTTCATCAGGGTTAGTCACTTGCGAGTCATCCCATTCTGGGACATGAGGCGCCTGATAAGTCCCTTGATGTTGTGCTGTGATATGTGTTGAAGCACTCATACCATAGACGAAACATTCAAGTAAGGAGTTACTTGCCATACGGTTTGCACCATGTAGGCCGGTATAAGAGGTTTCTCCAATGGCATATAGGCCTGGAATATCGGTCTGACTGTTTTCATCAACCACAACGCCACCACAGGTGTAGTGTGCTGCCGGAACCACCGGAATCATTTCTTTGGTAATATCAATACCGAGTTCCATTAAGCGTTCATACAATGTTGGGAAATGTTCTTTGACAAATTCTGCAGGTTTATGGGTGATATCAAGCCAAACATGACGGATTCCTAGACGTTTGATTTCATAATCAATAGCGCGCGCTACGATATCGCGTGGTGCTAATTCGGCACGCTCATCAAAGCGCAGCATAAAGCGTTCACCATCTGGAAGACGTAAATAGGCACCTTCGCCACGCATCGCTTCGGTAATTAAGAAAGAGCGAGCTTGAGGATGATATAAACAGGTTGGATGGAATTGGTTAAACTCCATATTGGCAACACGGCAGCCTGCACGATACGCCATGGCAATACCATCACCCGTCGCAATGTCGGGATTTGATGTATATAAATATGCCTTCATGGCACCACCACAGGCAAGGGCAGTGAACGGTGCTAAAAAGGTATGTACTTTTTCGGTTTTTTCATCTAAAGCATATAGACCGAGAGCACGGTTTTCAGCTTCAGGATTTAATTTTTGTGCGGTGATTAAATCGATTGCAATAAAATTTTCAAAAATATGAATATTGGCTTTTTCTTGCGCACGTTCAACCAATGTTGTGGAAATAGCACGACCTGTGGCATCTGCTGCATGGATAATCCGCCGGTGAGAGTGACCACCTTCACGTGTCAGATGTAACTGTTCTTGGTCGTCTAAAGTAAATTGCACACCCTGATTCAGTAGAAAATCGACAGAAGATTTACCACCTTCAACGGTTTGTTTTACCGCTGCCATTTCACATAAATGCGCACCGGCAATCATGGTGTCATTGATATGTTGTTCAATAGAATCTGTTTTATCGAGGACGGCTGCCACGCCACCTTGGGCAAAATATGTACTGGCATCCGTCAGCGTCGACTTAGCTAAAACAGCAATATTAAAATGATCTGGTAACGAGAGGGCTAAACTTAAACCTGCACCGCCACTTCCCACAATAATCACATCAAATTGATGTGTCGTGTTTAAATTAGACATGTTCATCAGCTAATTTTAAAAATGTCCGATCATCACAACTGTTTTTGCCTAAAAACGCAATGACTATAAATTAACTAAATAATGAAAAATATTCATGGATCTGTAATATTTAAGGAATGTTTAAGATTGTTTATCCTAAATATTCATCAAACATTTTATTACGAAGCTTAGACTTGCATTGTGATAAAAACTAACGTATTTCAAATGATAAGCACAATTGAGTGAATGCTAACAATGAATAAATCGTATTTACAAAAGGGACTTTATGCAGCTGTGTTTACGGTTGCTAGCGTACAAACGCAGGCAGCAGGTCCTGTTGATTTTTCCAATTTGGTTGAACAGGTCAGCCCAGCTGTCGTAAGCGTGAATGTGGTTAAAAAGCTCAGTCAAGAAGAGCTTTTACAGCAGCAAGTCCCAGAAATATTACGACGCTTTTTTGGTAATCAGGTCGTTATCCCGCAGCAAAAAATGCCGCAAGAAAAGACCGGTTATGGAAGCGCATTCTTTATTAGTAAAGATGGTTATCTATTAACTAATCACCATGTGGTAGAAGATGCATCGAAAGTCACCATCGTATTGAATGACCGCCGTGAAATTGATGCCACCGTTGTGGGTAGTGATGAGCGGACTGATGTGGCTTTGCTAAAGGTGAAAGGTTCAAATTTTCCAGAGCTACGCACAGGTAATGTTGACCGTTTACGTGTAGGTGAGCCAGTGTTGGCTATTGGTTCACCATTTGGTTTTGACTATTCAGCTTCGGCAGGGATTGTCAGTGCGAAAATGCGCAATATGATGGGAGAAACCTCGGTTCCATTTATTCAAACCGATGTGGCATTGAACCCCGGAAACTCAGGCGGCCCTTTATTTAACCAGTCTGGTGAAGTGGTTGGGGTGAACTCTCGTATCTTTAGTGGTACGGGTGGTTATATGGGTTTATCGTTCTCGATTCCTATTGATGTGGCGATGGATGTTGCAGACCAATTAAAGAAAAACGGCAAGGTGACACGTGCTTACTTAGGCGTTATGCTGCAAGATATCGATCGGAATCTTGCTGAATCCTATAACCTTTCAAAACCTGAGGGCTCATTGATTACTCAAGTTGCACCGAATTCACCCGCAGCAAAAGCTGGCTTTAAAGCGGGTGATGTCATTTTGAAATTTAATGGTACACCGATTTCACGTACTGGCGAACTACTGAATTATCTCAATCGTACAGGTCCTAATCAAAGTATTCAGCTTGAAGTATTACGTGATGATAAACGCCAAAACATTTCAGCAACCTTGATCACTGCACCAGATGATACGCCTGCAAAAGCTGAAATTGCACCTGTGAAAAAAGGCCCTGTAATTGGGGTGTCAATTCGTAATTTAACTGCAGATGAATTAAAGCAACTGAGTGTGAAAGGTGGTGTATTAATTCAAGATGTACGAGCTAGTGGTATTGCTGCACAAGCGCGAATTCAGCCGGGTGACGTTGTGACTCAAGTTAATAATAAAGTCGTAAACAATGCAGAAGATTTTGTGAAAGTTATTTCAGAATTGAAAAATGGCAGCATTGCACGTGTTTCTTTGATTCGTCAGGGGCAACGTGCGATTGTGGGCATGCGCATTCAATAATGATTTGCTGAATGAAAACCACTCCAAGCGAGTGGTTTTTTTAACTTTAGTGTTTTTGCAATTTACCCTTAGATAAAAATGAGTAGACTGTGGAGCATATTTTAAAATTTGCAGGACGCTATGAGCGATATCTTTGATTTAAAAATTACAGTTCAAGCTGAACATATCGACACATTAAATCATGTGAATAACGTGGTGTACGTCAGTTGGATGCAAGATGTCGCGACAGCACATATTGAAGCCTTGGGTTTAGGTTTAAAAGAATATATTGAATTGAAGCATGCCATGGTTGCTGTTGAGCATCATGTGCAATATCGCAAAGCAGCAGTTGAAGGTGAGGAGATTATTCTGCGAACGTGGCTCAATGATATCAATGCGTTGTATTCATTTCGTCAGTATGTATTTTATCGACCTAAAGACAAAGCGATATTATTTACAGGCAATACGCAGTGGGCATGCATTGAAATTGCCACAGGTCGTCCAAAACGCATGTCGCCAACCTTTACCCAAGCGTATCAACCTATTGCGGATAGCCTAAATCCGCTGGATTTTAGTGCTTATGATCTTTGAGTTTGATTTTATCGCAAAATTTCAAACCAAGACTAGCCAAGTTCTCCATGTAGGATGAATGACTTGCATAAAAGCAATGCATTATTTTCGATACTTTGAAAAATCCATCTGCTATAATCCTCGGCAATTTCTATTCGGCTTTTGCTATGCATAAAGAATTGCATGTATAGCGCTTTTATTTTTCCAAGGTAGCCCATGGCGCAAGCTAAAAAATCTGTTGATATAAAAAACATTCGTAACTTCTCGATCATTGCGCATATCGACCATGGTAAGTCGACGCTTGCCGACCGATTTATTCAAACTTGTGGTGGCCTGCAAGATCGTGAAATGCAGGCACAGGTTCTAGATTCTATGGAATTAGAACGTGAGCGTGGTATTACGATTAAAGCTACGTCTGTGACTTTGTATTACACTCATCCTAACGGTGAAGAATACCAGCTTAACTTTATTGACACACCTGGGCACGTTGACTTTTCTTATGAAGTTTCACGTTCACTTGCTGCATGTGAAGGCGCATTATTGGTGGTCGATGCTGCACAAGGTGTAGAAGCCCAGTCTGTTGCTAACTGCTATACAGCAATTGAACAAGGCTTAGAAGTCCTACCTGTTTTAAATAAAATCGATTTGCCGCAAGCAGAGCCAGAGCGTGTTATTCAAGAAATTGAAGACATTATTGGTATCGAAGCGACTGAAGCACCTACATGTTCAGCTAAAACCGGTCTAGGCATTGAAGGGGTGCTTGAAACACTAGTCAATGTCATTCCTGCACCCGAAGGCGATCGTAATGCACCATTACAAGCCTTAATTGTTGACTCTTGGTTCGACAACTATTTGGGCGTGGTTTCTTTAGTTCGTATTAAAGAAGGTCGTGTGCGTAAAGGCGATAAAATGTTGATGAAATCAACTGGTCAAACGCACATCATCACCTCAGTAGGTATTTTTAATCCTAAACATACAGAAACTGACATGCTCGAAGCAGGTGAAGTTGGTTTCGTGATCGCGGGTATTAAAGATATTTTTGGTGCTCCAGTTGGTGATACGATTACCTTGGCAACTACACCAGAAGTTCAAAGCTTACCGGGTTTCAAAAAAGTGAAACCACAGGTCTATGCAGGTTTATTCCCAATCGATTCAAGTGAATTTGAACCGTTCCGTGAGGCGCTGCACAAACTGCAAATTAATGACTCAGCGTTGTTCTTTGAACCTGAAAGTTCAGATGCACTTGGTTTTGGCTTCCGTTGTGGCTTCTTGGGTATGCTGCACATGGAAATTGTACAAGAACGTTTAGAACGTGAGTATGATCTGGACCTGATTTCTTCAGCACCAACCGTAATTTATGAAGCGGTGATGAAAAATGGTCAAACCATTTATATCGACAGTCCTTCTAAAATGCCTGATGGTTCAACAGTTGAAGACTTACGTGAGCCAATTGCTGAATGTCACATTTTAGTACCGCAAGAATACTTGGGTAATGTGATGACTTTATGTGTTGAACGTCGCGGCGTTCAAAAGAATATGAAGTTTATGGCGAACCAAGTGGCCATTACGTTTGAAATCCCAATGGCTGAAGTAGTTATGGATTTCTTTGATAAATTGAAATCATGTTCACGCGGTTTTGCATCGTTAGATTATAACTTTGTGCGTTTTGAGAGTTCATCTCTAGTTAAGGTGGATGTGTTAATCAACGGTGAAAAGGTTGATGCCTTGGCCATGATTTGCCACCGACAAGATGCTCGCCATCGTGGTATTGCACTTGTGGAAAAAATGAAAGATTTAATTCCACGTCAAATGTTCGATGTGGCTATTCAAGCAGCGATTGGTGCACAAATCATTGCACGTTCAACTGTAAAAGCGATGCGTAAAAACGTTTTGGCTAAATGTTATGGTGGTGACGTGTCGCGTAAGAAGAAACTTCTTGCGAAACAAAAAGAAGGTAAGAAACGTATGAAACAAGTGGGCAGCGTCGAAATCCCACAAGAAGCGTTCCTTGCTGTATTGAAAGTAGAAAGATAATAAATAGAGGTTTATGAGCTCATGGATTTTGACTTTAATTTGATCCTTGTTCCTACCACAGTCATTTTTTTCTTAATTTGGCTGTTGGATAAGTTTGTCTGGAAGCAACGGCAGACCAAAGGTAAAGGGAATGAAAATGTCGTTATCGCATGGGCTTATGATTTCTGGCCGATTCTAGCGATAGTTTTGGTGATGCGTTCATTCTTATATGAGCCATTTAATATTCCATCTGACTCTATGGTTCCAACCTTAGAAACAGGTGATTTTATTGTGGTAAATAAATATCAGTATGGCGTACGTTTACCTATCGTCAATAAAAAAATTCTTGATGTCGGTGAACCTGAGCGTGGTGATGTCATTGTATTCCGTTATCCACCACAACCAACCATCAGCTATATTAAACGAGTGGTCGGTTTACCAGGTGATCATATTATTTACGATCATGGTCAACTGAGTGTGAATGGTCAAAAGGTGGCAAAAGTTCCTGTAGAATTTAGCCGTGAAAAAGATCAACTTGATACACCTACACCGATTTATCATAAAGAAACCATGGGTAAGCATACGTTTACCATGCGTGAGCTTGAAGGCGTCAATGTTGCGCGCCAAGCACCATTTATCAACTATGTTGAAAATGGTAAATATTCAACAGAAAATGGTTTATATTGGGAGGTTAAGGTTCCTGAAGGTCACTATTTCGCGATGGGGGATAATCGTGATCAAAGTGCGGACAGTCGTTTTTGGGGCTTTGTGCCTGAAGAAAACCTCACTGGACGTGCTTTTTACAAGTGGATGCATAAGGAACCTGGTTTAAAACTGCCTTCATTTAGTCGTAATGGCAGTATTGATTAGTCTTACATCAGGAAAATAAAATGAGACATCAACGGGGAACGTCTTATATCGCAATTTTAATTGCTGTGATTGGTTTTGCTTTTTTAGCTAAAGTTGTTATTGCGGTTTGGGGGCCGTATCTCGATAACAAAATGATTAATGGGTTAATCGAGGAGCAGTTAAAAAGTGGACCTGCGAATATTAGTCCAAGTAAATTTGTTCAAGAAATGGATAAAAGATTTTCAATGAACAGTATTCGCGATGTTAGTTTTAAAGATATTGCTCAAGTCTCTAATGAAAAGGGGCTTGAAGTAAAAACGGATTATGAAATAAGAAAACCTTTCTTATTGAATATTGATATTGTGTTGAAGTTCGAGAAAAGTTTTGATCAAAGCTCAGTCCAAGCTAAATGAAGCTCGTTTAGCAAGTCGTATCGGTTATCAGTTTAAACAACCTGAATTGTTACAACTGGCCTTGACCCACCGATCGGTGAGCCATAAATACAATTATGAACGCCTAGAATATCTGGGCGATTCATTGTTGGGTATGATAATTGCCAATTATCTGTACCATGCCTACCCGCATGAAAATGAAGGGCGTCTAACGCGTATGCGTGCGACACTGGTTCGTCAGGAAGCGCTAGGAAAAATTGCCAATGACTTAAAACTCAGTCAAGAATTAATCTTGAGTACAGGTGAGTTGAAATCTGGCGGTCATCATCGTGAGTCTATACTTGCGGATACCGTTGAATCGATCATTGGTGCAATCTATGTCGATTGTCAGGATTTAAAAATTCTGGAACCGATTGTTCTTAAATGGTATGTGCCATATTTAGATCATATTGAACCAACTGATCAACTGAAAGATCCTAAATCACGTTTGCAAGAGTATTTACAAGCACGTAAAAAACCTCTCCCGGTTTACGAGGTTGTAGATATTCAGGGTGATGCTCCGAACCAACATTTTAAAGTTGAATGTACAGTTGAAGGGCTCCCTGTTAAATACGGTGAAGGTTCAAGCCGTCGCTTTGCTGAACAGGCAGTAGCGGCAGAAATCTTAGAAATTTTGGAGAAAAAGTCTTAATGACTACTCATTCCGATCACGTAGATGCTGATCACGAGTCGCAAGGCGACAGTAACGATTTAATTAGTCAGTTCTTTAGTGCACAAGGCACTGAAATTCCAGCCGATTTTAAAAGTGGGTTTGTGGCGATTGTTGGTCGTCCAAACGTGGGTAAATCAACGTTGATGAACCATATTTTGGGTCAAAAACTTTCCATTACCTCTCGTAAACCACAGACCACACGTCATAAAATTGTGGGTATTGACTCACGCGAAAAATCTCAAGCGGTATTCGTAGATACCCCGGGGATGCACAAAAAAGAAGTCCGTGCCATTAATAAAATGATGAACCGTGCGGCACATTCTGCACTTCGTGATGTGAACTTAGTTTTGTTTGTGATTGATGCAGACAAATGGACACAGAATGATGATTTAGTGTTAGAGAAGCTAAAAAATGCCGATATGCCAGTGATTCTTGTGATCAATAAAATTGATACACTAGAGAATAAAAACCATGCATTACCATTGATACAAGAGCGTGCAAAATTAATGAATTTTGCAGAAATTGTTCCTGTATCAGCATTACGTGGTGCAAATTTAGATCATTTGCGCAGCACGATTGAAAAATATTTGCCGTTCCAACCACCACTGTATTCACTTGAGCAATTGACCGATCGTTCAGAGCGTTTCCTTGCGTCTGAAATTATCCGTGAAAAAATCATGCGTCAATTGGGTGAAGAGCTGCCTTATGATTTAACGGTTCAAATTGAGTCGTTTAAAACAGAAGAAGCAACGGTAAATCCAAAAACAGGTCGTCCTAAAGTGGCGTGTACCTATATTGATGCGACGATTTTTGTCGATCGCTCTGGTCAGAAAGCTATTGTGATTGGTGAGAAAGGTGCCAAACTGAAAAAAATCGGTATGGATGCACGTGTGGATATGGAAAAAATGTTCGAGCAAAAGATCATGTTGACGCTTTGGGTGAAAGTCAAAGGCGGTTGGTCTGATGATGAACGTGCGTTGAAAAGCTTGGGTTATAGCGATATCTAATCGTTAAATAACAAACTTTGAGGGAAGAGTAATGATGAAAGTATTAGCTGTAGTGGCATGTGTTTTGTTTCTACAAGGGTGTATTCATAAAATCGTTACTGTTCCTGTCAAAGTGGCTTATAAAACCACAAAAGGCGTGGTTAAAGGTACTGCTGCAGTTGTGGGTGCAGTCATTCCAGATGGGGATGAAGATGAAGACGACAAGAAAAAGAAAGACAAGGATTAATATTTCAAATCATGCGTAATGAGATACTGCATGGTTATTTAATTCACCATCGTAAATATCGTGAAAAAAGTCATATTGTGCACTTGTTTACTCAGGAGCATGGTCGAATTGATGGTATTCTCAGGCAAACGCCACCTCCCCAGTATCAACCAATTTGCTTGCAAGCATCTGGTAAGTCCGAACTTAAAAACTTTAGTAAACTCGAAATTGTAAATCAACCGATTTTCTTTTTTGGTGATGCTTTTTTTTCAGGGTTTTATCTGAATGAAGTCTTATTGAGATTATGTCCCTTAGAGGTTGAGATGCCTGAGACATTTGCTCAATATGCACACACCTTGGAAAAACTTCAATGCATGTCTGTCCAGGCCCACCCAGATCTATTCTTACGGCAAATCCTTAGACAATTTGAGCATGTGCTGCTTGAAGAGTTGGGTTTTGCGTTGGATTTTTCAACTGATGCAAATCAACAGCAAATTCAGCCTCATGAAAATTATCAATTTCATTTAAACGAAGGTTTTCAACCTGTCATTAAAGCCTCACGCGCAACATTGTCAGGTCAACATATTTTAAGTATGTGTGATTATGAAAAAGGTGGGGAATTTAATCCTGAACAGTTACAATTACTGTCTAAGTTGTACCGACAAATGATTACTTCCTTGCTTGGCGATCGTCCATTAAAAAGTCGTCAATTGTGGATACAGAATTCTCAAACTCAACGTCATTAGGAAAGAATTATGGCAGCTTTGCTTGGTGTAAATATTGACCATGTGGCAACACTACGAAATGCACGTGGGACAACTTATCCAGATCCTGTGAATGCCGCAATTATTTGTGAGCAAGCGGGGGCGGAAGGGATTACGCTGCATTTACGTGAAGATCGTCGCCATATTAAAGATGATGATGTACGTCGTATGCGTTCTGTATTAAAAACCCATATGAACCTTGAAATGGCAGTGACCAATGAAATGGTTGAATTTGCCAAAGAGATTCAGCCGCATCATGTATGCTTTGTTCCTGAAAAGCGTGAAGAAGTCACGACTGAAGGCGGTCTGGATGTGGTTGGGCATTTTGAAGATGTGAAAAACGCGACTCAAGCACTCGCGGCGATTGGTTGCGAAGTTTCATTATTTATTGATGCTGACTTTGCTCAAATTGATGCAGCGATTGCCTGTGGTGCGCCTACGATTGAGTTGCATACAGGTGCATATGCAGATGCTGAAACACCTGAAGCGCAGAAAGCAGAGCTGGAACGTATTATTCGAGGTGCTGAATATGCCGCATCTAAAGGATTGATTGTGAATGCTGGCCATGGCTTAAATATTGACAATGTCACTCCGATTGCGCGCATTGCGCAAATTCATGAATTGAATATTGGTCACTCGATTATTGCTGATGCTGTATTTATTGGATTGGCACAGTCTGTAAAACAAATGAAAGCTGCGATTAAAGCCGCACGTTAATTTTTAAGTAAAGTATATGTCAAATATTGATTATGATGCCCTAATGAAGCCAGTCATTGGCTTCTTGGGGTGTGAAACACCAAAAGCATGGCTAGATGAAGCTTTAAATAATTTGGATATCCTGATGCAGGATCATGCCAATTGTGAAAAGAAAGCAGCAAGTACAGCAATGAATTTGATGTTTCGTTATAGTTTTTTCTCGGATTTACAAATCAAACTGGCACAGCTAGTACGTGAAGAAATGCTGCACTATGAGCAAGTGCTGGAACTGATGGCAAAACGTGGTCAGAAATGGACTGCAATCAGTGCTGGTCGGTATGCAGGTGGTCTACGTAAAGAAGTGCGGACTTACGAGCCAGAAGCGTTAATTGATATCTTGGTGATTGGCGCATTTGTTGAAGCACGGTCATGTGAGCGTTTCTATGCGCTTGCACCACATGTGGATGAAGAGTTGGGGCGTTACTACCGCTATTTGCTAAAGTCTGAATCACGCCATTATGAGGACTATTTAGCATTGGCCATGGATGTGGCGACGACTAATAAGTTGAAAAATCCAAAAGAAGATATTCAAATGCGTATTGAGCATATTCGTGAAGTTGAAAAAAATCTGATTAGCAGCCCAGATGATTTATTCCGCTTTCATAGTGGTGTGCCAGTCAAAGCAGCTTGATAAAAAAATCCTCCAGAATGGGGGATTTTTTATGCACTTAAAATAAATGATAATAAGAATTATTTACAACTATCTTGGATGAATCTAAAATGAAATGATCTCTATGAATCAAACAATTTAAGCTCTCTTATTCAATATGAAATTACAATTCACTTTACTCTGTTTCGCTTTGTGTGCGGTTGGTCAGGCTCAAGCGCATTATCCTTATGTTGCGCCTCTAAACTATCAAACATTTAATAATCACAGTGCCATTCTTTCAGGTTTTTATGACAATCCATTTGTTTCAGAAATAGCTATTAAAAACTTTAATTTCCATGTACATACACCATCAGGTGATAAGCTACATTTAACAGATGCCGATTGGGTAAAAACGCAAACGGTCAGCAGTTATATTTAGAAAATAAGCAGGATGGCACGTATCGTATTCGCGGTGAAAAGCAGGGAAGTACAGCGCGTTTTGCTTATGATCAAAAGCAGTGGAAAGCGTTAATCAATGGTGTGCGTGATCCTCAAAAAACTGCGAATGCAAATGTCATTTATACAGTCGAGTTGACTAAAAAGTCGCAAATCAAAAGTATTCAAACGCAGGAAATCATTGAAACTTTTGTATCACGTCGTGTAACGTCTACACAAGTGGTGAATCATTTACATGATGGTTTTGATGTGCAATTTAAAACTCATCCGAATGCCATTATGCAAAATGAGCCTGTCCAACTGAAAGTGCTAGATCAGAAAAAAGCGGTTGCGGGTTTGCAGATTGAAATTTTGCAGCAAACGACGGATTACAGCCGTGAAGGAAAGGTTTATAAAACGCTTAAAACTGATCAAGATGGAAACTTAAATTTTAATCTAGCAGATCGTGGTCAGTATTTACTGAAAATTGACTATCAGCAGCCTTTTGAAATGAAAGGCGATACATTAAAACGATATAAATATACTTTGAGCTTTAATGTAATCTAAGGGTAGTTAAAAGAGAAAAAGCTCTGCGATTTGCGGAGCTTTTTTATGAAAATGATTTAGCTATCTTTAGGTTCAAGATAAAACATCGATAAACCTATCAATAAAATTAAACTGGTTTGAGCGAAAAAGTGTTTATTAAAACCGCCATAATATTGCTGCGAATAGCCTGCAATCAGTAAATAACCCGTTAAATAAAGCAATCGATAATATCGGCTCTCAAAACAATAACAGACACTTGCAAAACATAAAATCAGACAACCAATCACCATATAGTGGATATCCCAAATGATGGTGTTGATTGCAAATAAAAGTGCTGAAAGTGCGCCGATAGATAAATTACGCAGGCTTTCAAACCCTTGAAAAATGTGCATCAAAGCTAATATGAAGAATGGCAATAGAGCAAGTGCATATTTTATTCTTATACTGTTTTGCGTCATGAGCATAAAATTTTGCTGTTTCTCAACAATGGGGCTAGTACTGATGCTTAGCCTAAGCCATTGCAGGGTTAAGTGTTCAGGGATGTTGGCTTTAACTAAAAATTTGAGAGTGGCTTGTGGTGGAATAATATAATTTTCTTGGAATTCATGGCCATAAAACATCCATGACTTATTGGTCTCTAGTGTGTGATATTGCGTATTTTTTTGAGTTGAGATGTTAAAAAGTTGTCCAGTTGCATTTAACCCAGCTTTCATACATGGTGTTTCTTTCTCGTGAACAATACATAACGGCAGTACCGAAATTTCAAGATCTTTTCGAGTTTGTTGCTGACCTGCAAAATCGATATGAACATATAACTGATCAGATTGGTTTTGCAGCGTAATCGGTGTGCTTGACCAATATAGTCCTTCTGTCATCTCGTTCAATACAGATTCAGATATTTCGGGAATAGTATTGTGATTTTGAAACTGCTGAGGTGGAATCAACCATTGTAGCTTGCTGTCAAGAAGGGTGTTCGATTCACTATTATATAAATTGGGTGGTGTTTTGAAATGTTGCTCAATTTCACTTTCGGGTGTGCAGCTCACCAAATAAATTGCAAATGGGCTGATAAAAATTAAAAGAAAAATGAATGCAGTGAGATAGTGTTTTAAGGCAGTTTTATTTGATTCAGCATCAACTTGAATGAACATTTTTTTATTTTAATGACAATGACTTATAGATTATATGTAAATCATAGTCATTAAAAAAGCCCATTTAAATAAATGGGCTTTAGAATTTGGCTCTCCAACCTGGGCTCGAACCAGGGACCTGCGGATTAACAGTCCGTCGCTCTACCGACTGAGCTATTGGAGAATCTGAATGCGATTATAAGCAGATTTTGAAGAGGGTCAAGCTAAAAATACCAATATGAGGAGAAATGCGTGATAGATGTTTTTTATTTGAACAAAAAGAAGGATTTTTTAGAAAAAATGAATCTTAGGCTTGCAAAGAAAAAATTCAATTGATAGTCTGAATGCAACAACAGAGCGTTTAAACATATGTTTAAACAGTGTGGATTTAAACCCAACTTGCCAGCACTAAAATGGCTAAACAGGAGAAAGCGAATGAATACGCTGACTATTTCTCAGATTTTTTCAAACTTTACTTTTTATCAAGAAAACTATCTTTCTATTATCAGTAATCAAGAGCAATATCAAACACCTGTCGAAGGTGCATACGTTGACGTTTGGCCTTTGGGTCGACGTGACTTGGCATTGGGTGATTTATTACAACTGTGGTTTAGTGAAAAATGGTTGATCAACGCGCCATGTCATTTACGTTTTGAACATCAAGATGATGGTCGTCGTGTGCCTTTGCAACGCAAGCAAGACTTGTATTTATACCAATTGGCAGGTAATGCGTTATCAGGCTCAAATCGTTCTAAAGTATGGTCTATTTCAGAACAACGGGATCTTCGTGTTGAGTTAGATAGTACTTTAAAATATTACTGCTTTCAAAAGGGCAGTAATCGCATTGATCTAAGCGAAGGCCAATTAATTCGTGCCTTACATTCAGCAATTTAAGTTTGAAACATCATCTGCTCGCATTGAATTGCGAGCAGAAAAATAAAAATATTAAGGACGTATAATCATGCAGGTTGCAGTTGCATGTGCATAAAGTTTGCCATTGTCATCAATAATTTTCCCTTCAGAAATCCCTAAATTTTTACTGATATTAATGACTGTTCCTATCGCTGTAAGTTCAACATCCTTTGGAATTGGGCGACACATTTTAATATTTAAGTCGATGGTGCCATAACCTACACCTGCCTCTAATAACGTGTGAATGGCGCAACCTGTCACCGAGTCGAGTACAGTAGCAGCAAAGCCACCATGCACGCCGCCTAGCGGATTTAAGTGTCGTGCATCTGCTTTAGCCTTAAAGCTAATACTGCCCTCAGATACTTCATAAGGCTGCATAGGAATAGTTTCGCTAATACTTGCTGGTGGAATTTTTCCTGCACACATG
This sequence comes from Acinetobacter sp. YH12218, assembly GCF_013417925.1. Classification (NCBI taxonomy): domain Bacteria; kingdom Pseudomonadati; phylum Pseudomonadota; class Gammaproteobacteria; order Moraxellales; family Moraxellaceae; genus Acinetobacter; species Acinetobacter sp. YH12218. The sequence continues at coordinate 9,860 of NZ_VPDB01000009.1, read as the reverse complement.
GCTTGTAAAAGTTGCAGTCCAATCATTTCTTTTGGGTTCATTATTGTGGCCTATTTTACGAGTTCTAAAATGGAATCTAAACTTAACATAGCTAATTGTTGAAAATATTGTCAAGTTGATTCTTTGCCGCTTTCATTGAGTAATCTTGCATTTAGTATTTTGTTATCGACTAAAATCGGAGAGGGGCGTGTTCAGGAGGCGTGGCATTTAACCGGTATAGCGATGAAGGTGGCATTCGTGGTCGCCTTATCCGCCTCAATCGTTGTGGCAGTATTTCATCCTTATATGTTGCCCTTGTTCAGTAATGACAAAGATGTACTCAACGTGGTTTTCGCATTGGTGTTTTTATTGTGTTGGATGCATATCTTTGATGCGATGTTAGTAGTTTCGGTCAATATGTTGAGGTGTTGGAAAGTTATTGTATTTCCGATGCTGGTTTATAGCGGCATGATTTTGATTTTCGGACTTGGCGGCGGCTGGTATTTGGCATTCCATCCAGTGACATGGTTGGGGCGTACGTACGATGCATTCAATATTCAAGGTTTTTGGATCATGCTGTGTGTTGCTTATACGCTGGCAGCAGTTATTTGCTTTATCTGCCTTAAATGGAAACATAGCAAATATTTTAAAATGGCTCAGATATAAAAAACCCGCGAATATCGCGGGTTTTTTTGATTTGATCTTTAGATCAAATTATTTTTCAGCAGCAATTGAAGCAATCGCAGCGTCTACGCCTTCGATTGAATCAGCAGCTTTCTTGATACGTGCAAGCGCATCTACAAGAACTTCGTCTGCAGTTGCATAAGAAATACGCATGTAACCACCTAGACCGAACGCATCACCAGGAACTACGGCAACACCAGTTTCTTCCAATAACCATGCAGAGAATTCTGTGCAAGATTTTAAACCTTTTGCACGAATCAATGGGCGGATGTTTGCATATGCATAGAATGCACCATCAGCAGGAAGGCAAGTGATACCGTTGATGTCGTTCAAGCCTTTCACAACTAGGTCGTGACGGCGTTTGAATGCTTCAATCATTGGCTCAAGAACGTCTTGAGGACCATTCAATGCAGCTTCAGCAGCAACTTGTGAAATAGAAGTTGGGTTTGAAGTTGATTGAGATTGGATTTTTTTCATCGCACCAATAAGTTTAGCAGGGCCCGCTGCGTAGCCAATACGCCAGCCAGTCATTGCATAAGCTTTAGATACACCGTTAAGAACGATTACGCGATCGTAAAGGTCTGGTGCAACTGTTGCGATGTTGTAGAATTCGTCGTCCCAACGGATTGGTTCGTACATGTCATCAGAAGCAACTAAAACTTCTGGGTATTTACGTAGAACGTCAGCTAAAGCAAGTAATTCTTCTTTAGTGTAGATCATACCTGTTGGGTTAGAAGGGCTGTTTAGAACCACTAAACGAGTTTTGTCAGTGATTGCAGCTTCTAATTGAGCAGGCGTAATTTTGAAACGTTGGTCTTCACCACATTTCACGATTACAGGAGTACCTTCAGCAATGATCACCATGTCTGGGTAGCTTACCCAGTAAGGAGCAGGGATAATTACTTCGTCACCTTTGTTTAACAAAGCAAGTGCCAAGTTAAAGAAAGATTGTTTACCACCACAAGAAACCAAGATTTGGTTTGCAGCGTAATCAAGGTTATTGTCGCGTTTTAATTTAGCAATAATTGCTTTTTTAAGACCTGGAGTACCGTCAACAGCTGTATATTTAGTGAAGCCATTGTTGATAGCAGCAATTGCAGCATCTTTGATGTGTTGTGGGGTATCGAAATCCGGTTCACCTGCGCCTAAACCAATTACGTTTTTACCAGCAGCTTTTAATTCAGCAGCTTTGTTAGTAACAGCAAGTGTAGGGGACGGTTTGATGCTATTTACACGATCAGACAGACGTACGTCCACGGCAGTATTCCTTCTTATAGGGATTAAAAAATAAAAAGCACACTATCTTAGCTTAAATGCACAGTAATGGGGAGTGGCAAAATCAACAATGTGCAAAAAAGTGTGATATTCCATCCTAACCATATAATTGAGAAAATTTACATTGAGTTACTTAAATTTTTAATCAAATTTTATGGCAAATTCTTAAAGTCACGGACAAAAATAGGGCATAAAAAAGGCCACAATATGTGTGACCATTTTTAATAAAATTTTGTGCTTCAAATACTTTGCTTATTGAACAAAACGCGATAGATCTTCTTCAGGGCGAGCAGTTAGCACTTCTACACCATTTTTTGTTACAAGTAGCGTGTGTTCGTACTGTGCAGACAAGCTATGATCTTTAGTCACGACAGTCCATTTGTCGCCAAGAAGTTTGGTTTTCCAGTCGCCACCGTTCACCATTGGTTCGATGGTAAAGGTCATGCCTTCTTCTAAGATCATGCCTGTATTGGGTTGACCGTAGTGTAAAACTTGTGGTTCGTCATGGAAAACGGTACCAATACCATGACCACAGTATTCACGTACAACACCAAAACGTTCTGATTCAACATATTGTTGAATAGCATGGCCGATATCACCCATGGTTGCGCCTGGTTTTACCACCGCCATACCACGGTACATGGCTTCTTGGGCAACTTTGCATAAACGGTTCGCTAAAATAGTGGTTTCACCACCCACGATGTACATCATGTTGGTATCACCGTGGTAACCATCTTTAATCACAGTGACATCGATGTTTAAGATGTCACCTTTTTTTAACTTTTTGCTTTCAGATGGAATACCGTGACACACAACATGGTTCACTGAAGTACAGATCACGTGCTGGAACGCTGGACGACCCGGCGCAGCGCCATAACCTAAACAAGCAGGAATAGCTTCTTGTTTGTTGACAATATAGTCATGACAAATCGTATCAAGTTCTAGGGTAGTCACACCTGGAACAATATGCGGTTTGATCATATCCAAAACTTCTGCCGCCAGTCGACCCGCGACGCGCATTTTTTCAATTTCGTCAGGCGTTTTAATTAATCGACGTGGAGCTTCGTAAGTACTGTTCATGATCTCTAAAAACTTTTGGAAATTTGTATGTGACTATGGTATAAATAGCCGCCCATTTTATCAAATGCTTTTTCGTGAATATCTTTCACGAGCTTTGTGCGATGGGGCAATAAAATCCGCACATATATCGACACATTTCTCTGGGTGCCTTTTTAGGTGGAGAATGCGGGTATATGGAGGCCTAACCCAAACTTTAAGGTAAAGAAAATGGCAGATTACAACGTAAGCATGCGCGACCTTCTTCAAGCAGGCGCACACTTCGGTCACCAAACACGTTTTTGGAATCCAAAAATGCGCGAATACATCTTCGGCGCGCGCAACAAAATTCACATCATCAACCTTGAGCACACTGTTCCTGCGTTAAATGATGCTTTGAACTTTGCTAACAACTTGGCTAGCAAAAAGAACAAAGTTTTGTTCGTTGGTACAAAACGTGCAGCTTCTGCAATCATCCGTGAACAAGCTCAACGTGCAGGTCAACCATATGTTGATCACCGCTGGTTGGGTGGTATGTTGACTAACTGGAAAACTCTTCGCCAGTCAATCAACCGTCTAAAAGACCTTCAAACTCAATCTACTGACGGTACTTTCGCTAAACTTACTAAACGTGAAGCTTTAGAACGTACTCGTGAGATGGAAAAACTTGAACGCGCTCTTGGCGGCGTTAAAAACATGGGTGGTTTACCTGACGCATTATTCGTAATCGATGTTGATCACGAAGCAATTGCAATTAAAGAAGCTAAAAACCTTGGTATTCCTGTTATCGGTATCGTTGATACAAACTCTAACCCAGACAACGTAGACTACGTTATCCCTGGTAACGACGATGCGATCCGTGCAGTTACTCTTTACGCTTCTGCTATGGCTGATGCGATTCTTGCTGGTAAAGAATATGCTCAATCACAAGCAAATGCACAAGCTAAAGGCGAAGAAGCTCCTGCTTCTGAGGCTTAATGCGTTTGACGTAAGCTTGTCATTTTTGCGACACGTGATGGTGGCAAAGTAAGCGTCATGTATGCAGACGGCCCAAGAGACAGCTCTGGGCCGTTTCTGTTCTAAAAAGAATTCATTTTCTACCGTATTTAGGAGATTAACATGACTGCAGTTACAGCAAGCATGGTTAAAGAATTGCGCGATCGTACTGGTCTTGCAATGATGGAATGTAAAAAAGCATTAACAGAAGCGGGCGGTGACATCGAATTAGCGATCGACAACCTTCGTAAATCTGGTCAAGCTAAAGCTGCTAAAAAAGCGGGTAACATTGCTGCTGACGGCGCGATCACTATCGCTCAAGAAGGCAACAAAGCAATCCTTGTAGAAGTTAACTGTCAAACTGACTTCGTTGCTAAAGACGAAAACTTTGCTGGTTTCTCTGCTAAAGTTGCTGCTGCTGCGCTTGCTGCTGGTGTAACTGACGTTGCTCAAATTGCTGAATTGAAACTTGAAGATGGTGCTACTGTAGAAGAAGCTCGTATCGCGCTTGTTCAAAAAATCGGTGAAAACATCCAAGTGCGTCGTGCTCAAATCGTTGAAGGCGACAACCTTGCAGTTTACAAACACGGTTTAAAAATCGGTGTTGTAGTTGCATACGCTGGTGATGCTGAAACTGGTAAAGGTTTGGCTATGCACATCGCTGCATTCAACCCAGTTGCTGTAAACGAAGCTGGCGTTTCTGCTGAACTTATCGCTAAAGAAAAAGAAATTGCTGAAGCGAAAGCAATTGAATCTGGTAAACCAGCAAACATCGTTGAAAAAATGGTAACTGGTTCAGTTCAGAAATACTTGAACGAAGTTGTTCTTGAGAACCAAATGTACGTTATCGACAACGATAAGAAAGTTGCAGAAGTTCTTAAAGCAACTGGTACTACTGTTGCTAACTTCGTACGTTTCGAAGTTGGTGAAGGTATTGAGAAAAAAGCTGAACTTTCTTTCGCTGAAGAAGTTGCTGCTGCTCAAGCTGCTGCAAAATAATCTCTGATTATTTGTAGAAAAAAGCCCTCGTTTTAGAGGGCTTTTTTTATGGCTGTAGCTTTACTGATTTCAAAGCTATTTAAACTTTATATTGTGTACATTGTTGTTCACAGATTCTATTTTTATCCATATTAATGACTATAATGAGTTGAAAATTTAGATTTAAACTATCTTATGGCAAACAAAACAAACTTAACCATCGGCGGAATTATTGTTGCGCTTGCAGCAGCTTATTTCGGAATCGATTTACAACAACAAAAAACTGCACCAGTTCAGACGACAGCTGAACAAAACTCACAGCCACAAATAGAACCAGTACAACCCGCAGATGCTCAACAAAAAGGGCAGAGTGCTGAAGATATCATTGCGCATGCATTTAAAAATAAACTCAGTAATGTTCAGGTTGAGGGTGCAGGTCAAGTGAAAGCGGTACTACGAGATGATAATGAAGGTAGTCGCCATCAAAAGTTCATTTTGACCTTAAATAATGGTCAAACGCTTTTGGTCGCGCATAATATCGATCTTGCTCCACGAATTGACGACTTGCAAAAAGCCGATACAGTTCAATTTTACGGTGAATATGAATATTCAGATAAAGGTGGTGTGATGCACTGGACACATCACGATCCGAATGGACGTCATCAGGATGGTTGGTTAAAGCATCAAGGTAAAACCTATCAATAAAAATCACATAGTCATTTTTAACTTTAGTCATTTAAAAGATCATGATTCAGATGAAGCTATCAACATGAAATTGGATTAACCATATTGAGTAAAAGCCAGTGTTTTAACACTGGCTTTTTGGTCGTATAAATAGAAAAAATGATTGGAAATACCAGAGATAAATACACCTATAAACAATAGGGTTTTAAGCATCGAATATGAAGAAAACCGATGTGGAATAAGTGAAAAAGAGATCTATGAAATTAATCGTGCTCTAAATGCTCTTTATTTGCGATTTATAGCGTGTTTTCCAATTACCAAGTACTTTTCCTGCAAATGTATCTAAACACCAAATAGGGCCAATGAGGAGGAATTGGAGATCTTTGAAAAAAGAGGGCTTTTTACCTTCAATTTTATGGCCATAAAATTGACCAATCCATGCGAATATAAAGAGCGCGATATAAAAGCCATATCCAACTGGTAACACCCAAATTAGCCATGCCATGATTAATGTTAACGCGGCGATTGCAACAGCAAGGACAATGTCTAAACGTGCGTAAAAGATAAATGCTAAAACAAGTAAGACAGCAGTAAGTAGCGCGCTAAAATGCGCCAATATGCCAACGATTGAAAAATAAATCGTGGGTACGCAAATCCAGTGAATCATTTTATTGGTTTTATTTTGATGACTTTCGCTGTATTCATCAAACCATTCGTTGATTGTTTTCATGATAGTCCTTAATCATGGGGAAGGACTCCAATAAAAACAAGAATGGGGTAAGGGTCAAAATCGGGTTACTGAAGATTTGAAAGGCTAAGAGGCTACAAATAAAAAACCACGCTAGGCGTGGTCTGTTAAATGCAGTCACTTCATTGGAGAATTAAGAATTTGGACCGTCTACGCGTTCAATGCTCACGTTTGCAGTACCCGCACTGGTAATACCCAATTGCTTAGCAGCGCCATAAGATAAATCGAGAACACGGTTACCATGGAATGGACCACGGTCATTTACTTTGACCACGACGCTTTTACCATTATTGCGATTCGTAACACGAATAAAGCAATTAAGTGGCAGGCTACGATGTGCTGCTGTAAGTGCGTTCATGTCAAACGTTTCACCGCTTGCTGTTTTACGACCGTGGAATTGACGACCGTACCAAGAAGCAGTACCAGTTTGAGTGAACTTACGAACAGTATTCGAAGCGACAGTGTTTAACTTTTCAATCACTGAAGGCTCATCTTCAGGGATTTCGATTTTAGCAGCGATTGTTTGACGACGAATTTTATCGCCAGAACGCTCAGTGATTGAAAGGCTACTTAAATTCGTAAAGTTTGAATTGAAGCTTTGAGCTTCTTTATTCAATACACGAGCTGCAAGACGCGAGTTGTCATTATCATGATTGAATGATGATGACTGAACCATCTCAGCTTGTGACTGACTTAGCGCAACTGCCGTGGCAACCGCTAAGGCATATTTAAAAATTGATGACTGCATTGTTTATCTCCCAATGGCATATTTACTGGTTCAACTAAGTCGCTGATATCCATGTAAACACGTCTGATATTTCACTTTTGCAACTACATTTAACGAGATGGATAATATTCATGCCATCGATAGGCTGTCTAGTGTTTAATTAAAATACTTTGAAAATGTCTAAAAAATTAACAATAGTTGGTTAAAAAATAATCAATAATGTAACAAAGTGTGTAGAATGTCGAATAAATGCTCATTTTAGCGAAAATATTTGTTGACTTTTTTGCTCTATAGGAAAAAAAACCAGTCTTATCGACTGGTAACTTCAGTGCCTAAAAGCCATAGCGCAGTCGCATACATACGGCTTTTGTTATAGGTTGTAATGACCTGAAAATTTGGATAAGTAATGTAATAAATTGGTCCATAACTATCTTGCAATTGGATGACATTGACCAAATCTAGATCATCGATTTTTACCAATGGATTCATAGGGGTTACACCTTGAGCCTTGAGTACACCATAGGGTGTTGGCTGGTTTAAATCCTTTGCAATAATAGCATCTGGGTTGTTTCCACTATAGCGAGCAGCAAAAGCAATCGGTTGATTACGCTGCCAACCATAATTTGCTAGATAATTTGCAATTGAACCAATGGCATCGACAGCCGAATTACGCAGGTCAACATGACCATTGCCATCGTAGTCCACACCAAATTTTGGAATGTTACTTGGCATAAATTGAGGATAACCCACAGCACCTGCATATGAACCGACGACAGAGTTGGTTGGAACACCATCTTTATATGACCAAGCAATCAGTGCAGCAAGTTCATCTTGGAAATATTGTGCACGGCGTTCATAGCCAAAACCAAGGGTCGCTAAAGCATCACGGGTGATAAAATTACCTTTATTGCTGCCGTAGCCTGTTTCAACACCCAAAATGCCTAAAATCACGGATTGAGGCACACCAAATTGTTGTTCTGCACGATTTAAAGTGTCGGCATATTGACTTTTGAAACGAACACCGCGTTGAATTGTGCTTTCAGCTAAAAAGTTGGTTTTGTATTGGTACCAAGGCTTTGATTCGCCAGGTCTATTCATAATGCTAATAATGTTAGGTAGGTTTTTACTGCCTTGCATTGCCCAATCAATTTGATTTTCACTCAGACCATAGGTTTGCATTGCATTTTGTTTAAAGCTTGCATATGCCGGATGAGATTGGAAGTCGTTAGCCTGACAAAAACTGGTCAGTGAAATTGAACCGGCCATAATGGCAATATGTGATAGTTTTTTATAAAAATTTCGATTTAGCATAAATAAAAAATTTCCAGTTGCTTTAGCGATGAGTATGAACAAAATTTCGAGGGGAAAAGATCCTGAAAATTGTGATGACCTTCTGGTTTCATAGCTCATTAAAGGTAAAGGTTACCAATAGCAACTAAGATACCACTGACAGCGCATGCTTTCATAAATAGATATACAAAAAAAGACAAAGCAAAGGATTTTTTCGTAGTTAACATATTGAAAAGTGACATATTCATTTACATAACTTGCAAATATTCACAAATCATTTGAAATATAGATGACTCTAAAACTCATGCGTCATAAAAACGCAGAACGAATAAACTTTATCGCGTTGCGAAATACTGTTTAGAAGCTACAAATTTTGCAAAGTAAAATCCAAAAAACGAAGGGGGCAGGGTTAGAAAAGCACAGGTCTAAAAACATCTATATGCATGTGATGGCGTATTCACCTCATGGGTGTTTTCGCTAACGCTTCAATGCTGTTGAAAACGTTGCTATATATAGTAGAAATATAGACTGAATGTTAAAAAAGAAAGAGATTGAATATTGAAATGGATGCATTGAAATTTAAGCCAAAATGACGGCAAGCATTCAAATCCTGTTTGTAATCAGGTTCTTTCTTTTCTGTGTGGATTTTTAAAAATAGTACATATAAATGTACTGTCATTTAATTGAGATCAGTTCATATTCTAGAACTGTGTTTGCATGACTATATATAGTCATTGTATCGGGATTCGATTTTATGCATTTAGCCATAAAAAAACCTAGCCGAAGCTAGGTTTTGACGAGTAGCGCGATTTATTTGTTAAACATCGCATCATGTGCTTCTGCAAGGGCACCTAGCTCTTCTTTGGTTAGATTTGGGAAAATCTTATCAATCGCGATATGAATTGCTTTAATCACGGCAGAAGAACCGATATCGGCTGCTTTACGTTTAATCATGCCTAAATCGAGTGTTTTATTAAAGTCATTCATAAAATGACGTACTGCAGCTTCAGCAAACTGTTTATACAGCTCACCAAAAGCAGCTTTATTGACATCTACACCTGATTTAATTTCGGCATAACTGTTTTTAAGGTTAGTGACCAGTCCTGCATCTAAGCTTAGACCTACACGATGAGCGCCGACTGTGTCCTGAAATAAACTACGTTCTGAAAATTCAATGGATTGTTTCACCACATCATTCGGAGATTTACCCAGTAGCTGCTTTAACAATACAGCGACTGTTGATTTGACATAGCCAGCCAGTTTTTCTGCTGTGTCGCGCTTGTCGCTTGCAGGAAACAGATGAACAGGAGCTAATATATAGCTAAATACCAAATAAATCATTACAGTAATCTTTAAATAATTTATCAATATCTTTAACTCTAAACTTAGTTCGAATCGCCTTGACTCGTGACCACATATTTTCTATTGGATTTAAATCTGGAC
>NZ_VPDB01000091.1:0-9407 GCF_013417925.1 Acinetobacter sp. YH12218 | reverse complement strand
ATAAAGAGTTCCTGTACCGCCATACTGTCAGCGCAGTGCGGTATCGAAAGGTGCAATCTCTAAGATTGCATGGGTCGCAAAGATTCCCCCACCATAGCTCTTAGCTTGGTGGTGGGAGTATGTCAAATGAAATGGAAATAAAAACAGGCCTTAAAAATAAGACCTGTGGATTGTGCAATTATGGTTTAAACAGCAGCTAAGGCTTGCTCTAAGTCTGCAATCAAGTCATCCGCATGTTCGATCCCAATCGATAAACGAACCATATCAATGCTGACCCCCGCTGCTTTGAGTTCATCTTCATTGAGTTGACGATGTGTCGTGGTCGCAGGATGGCAGGCTAAACTTTTGGCATCACCAATATTCACAAGGCGAGTAAACAACTGCAAGGCATCGATGAAACGTGTGCCACCTGCAAGGCCATCTTGAACGCCGAATGAAAGAATCGCAGATGGTTTGCCTTTGACATATTTTTGCGCCAAAGCATGTTGTGGGTGGTCTTTTAGGCCAGCGTAGTTAACCCATTTTACTTTTGGATGCGCTTGTAAATATTCAGCCACTTTTTGCGCATTTTCTGTATGACGTTCCATGCGCAGGCTTAAGGTTTCCAAACCTTGTAAGATCAAAAACACATTGTTCGGGCTGATCGCAGCGCCCGTATTACGCAGTGGTACCACGCGCGCACGAGCAATGTAGGCTGCTTCACCTAAGGCTTCGACATAATTCACCCCGTGGTAGCTTGGATCAGCGGTATTCAGTGATTTAAAGCGTTCAGGATATTTGCCCCAAGGGAACTTGCCGCTATCGACGATGATGCCGCCGATCGAATTACCATGACCACCAATATATTTGGTCAATGAATGCACCACAATGTCGGCACCAAATTCAAATGATTTTTGCAGGACAGGAGTAGCAACGGTATTGTCGACCACCACAGGTATGCCATATTCGTGCGCAATTTTCGAAATTGCTTCGAGGTCAATAATATTGCCCAATGGGTTACCAATAGATTCGACAAAGACCAACTTGGTTTTGTCATCGATGAGGCTACGCAGCGCTTCAGGGTTTTGATAATCAAAGAAGCGAACTTCAATGCCTTGTTTCGGCAGGGTGTGGGCAAACAGATTATATGTGCCGCCATATAAGGTCGAAACTGAAGCGATATTGTCGCCTGCTTCAGCAATAGTTTGAATCGCATATGTAATGGCAGCCATACCAGAGGCTAAGGCCAAAGCGCCAATACCGCCTTCGAGTGCTGCAACACGCTGTTCAAGTACCGCTGTGGTTGGATTCATGATGCGGGTATAAATATTACCCTGAACTTTTAAGTCAAATAAATCAGCACCATGCTGTGTGTTATCGAAGGAATATGAAGTGGTTTGATAAATTGGCACCGCAACCGCTTTGGTGGTTGGCTCCGGTGTATACCCCGCGTGAATTGCTAAAGTTTCGTCTTTATATGTCATGATTACTTCATCTAAGTGAGCTAGTTTTTAAACAGTCTATCATTTTTATATATGAATAAAAGTGCTTTATTTCTAAAATTAATATCATAATTATTCATATTGTTGAAAAATTTTCAGCTAAAGATGAGCGAAATCATGCTTAAAAACGCATGTTTAAATTTTGTTCGCCATTAAACTTGTAACAATGCATTGAAGGCGTGTGCGAAACCTTATTTTTTCACGACTTTATGCGTATAATAGCCGATTATTTTTTCGCTCAATTGAGCAGGGGCAACTTTGTGTTGTTCCGTATATGTTTTGACTATTGAGGAGTCCTAAGTGGCCCAATATATTTACACGATGAACCGTGTGTCGAAGATGGTTCCGCCTAAGCGCGAAATCCTGAAAGACATCTCTTTATCATTTTTCCCAGGCGCAAAAATTGGTGTGCTTGGTCTAAACGGTGCAGGTAAATCTACCTTGCTTCGTATTATGGCGGGCGTAGATAAAGATTTCTCAGGTGAAGCACGTGCTCAACCGGGTATCAAAATTGGTTACCTTGAACAAGAGCCGCCATTGGATGAAAGCAAAGACGTTCGTGGTAACGTTGAAGACGGTTTACGTGAACCGTTGGATGCTTTGGCGCGTCTTGATGAAGTGTTTGCAGAATATGCAGCAGAAGATGCTGACTTTGATGCACTTGCAAAAGAACAAGAGAAGTTAGAAGCGATTATCCATTCATGGGATGCACATAACATTGTCAACCAAATGGATCAGGCTGCTGCAGCGTTGAATCTTCCAGCTTGGGATGCAGATGTATCTAAGTTGTCTGGTGGTGAGCGCCGTCGTGTTGCACTTTGCCGTTTGTTATTGTCTAAACCAGACATGCTACTTCTAGATGAACCGACGAACCATTTGGATGCTTCATCAGTATCTTGGTTAGAACGTTTCTTGAAAGATTTCCCAGGTACGATCGTTGCGATTACCCATGACCGTTACTTCTTGGATAACGTGGCAGAGTGGATTCTTGAGCTTGACCGCGGCATGGGTATTCCATACCAAGGCAACTACTCTTCTTGGTTAGAGCAGAAAAATGCTCGTTTAGAGCAAGAACAGAAGCAAGAAGAATCTTTTGCTAAAGCATTGAAAAAAGAACTTGAATGGGTTCGTTCAAATGCCAAAGGTCAGCAAAAGAAAAACAAAGCGCGTATGGAGCGTTTTGAAGAGCTTAACTCACGCGAATTCCAACAGCGTAACGAAACGTCTGAAATCTACATTCCACCTGGTCCACGTTTAGGTAACAAGGTTGTAGAAGTTGAAGGTATTAGTAAATCCTTTGGTGACCGTACACTTTATAAAGATTTATCGTTCGTTGTACCACCTGCTGCAATTGTAGGTATTGTGGGCGAAAACGGTGCGGGTAAAACCACATTATTCCGTATGATGACAGGCGAACAACAACCAGATACAGGTACAGTTACACTGGGTGAGTCTGTTAAAGTGGCTTATGTTGGTCAGATTCGTGACACCTTAGATGACAACAAAACTGTTTGGGAAGAAGTTTCTGGCGGTTTAGATATCTTGAAAATTGGTGAATACGAAATCGCATCTCGTGCGTATATCGGTCGCTTTAACTTCAAAGGTCAAGATCAGCAAAAACGTGTAGGTCAATTGTCAGGTGGTGAACGTAACCGTTTACAACTTGCGAAAATCCTGCAAATGGGCGCAAACGTTATCTTACTCGATGAACCATCAAACGACTTGGATATCGAAACTTTACGTGCGCTTGAAGATGCCATTCTGGTATTCCCAGGGACTGTAATGGTGATCTCGCATGACCGTTGGTTCCTCGACCGTATTGCAACGCACATCTTGTCATTTGAAGGTGAAACCCCTGAATTCTTCACGGGTAACTACCATGAATTTGAAGAATACCGTCGTAAACGTGATGGTGATGACCTAGTTGCAAAGCGTCAAAAATACCGCAAAATTGGCAACTAAGTTCCAGTTTTAAAATAAAAAAACCAGCCTGCGGGCTGGTTTTTTATTACTTAGAATGCAATGACTATACGACAATGTCTTCATAGGCATGATGTAAGACGTAGTCTGCTTGTTCATGGCCTTGTGCAGCCGCTTTACTGAGCCAAAGCTCTGCAAGTTCATAATTGCGGTCTAAGCCGAGTTCTCCACGTAAATAACCGAGACCTAAGCGATATTGGGCATCTTTATGACCTTTTAATGCGGCACTTAAAAAATTCCACATGGCATTGCGATAGTCAGTAGGGGATTGGTCTGCTGAATCCATAGTATGGTGACTGAGAAAGTCTTGATGGTGTTGAGCCGCAAGAATTTCAAAATAAGTCCCTTGGGCGTAATCACCTTCGGCTTCTGGAATCGAAAGATGCATTCCTTGCAACTTTGGATTCATCTGTTGTGACAACAGTGCATAGATTTTTTTCAGAGCTTGTATCATCATTGTTAAACTCCTTGTTTCTAAATATAACCACTTGATTAATAAAAATATTAATTGCAGTCATTCGTGCGCTGCGATGAATGATTTAATTGTTTTAAACAGATCACACTTAAGATGAAAATTAGCATGCTTGTCATGATATGTGAATAGGTATTGAAAAATATTTATAAGTGATTTCAGTCATCTAGATCGCGAAAAATTATTTTTAATAAATTGAAAGTAGATGCTGAAAAAAGCAGTTTTAAAGTTTGAAGGTAAAACGTAGTACTGAAGGTTGAATAATGTAATTTTATTACGTTTACTGCACCTGTTAAGCTCAAGACTGAAGAATATATAATTTATAAAGGTCAGAAAATAATGAGTGAGCATCATGGGCATGACCACAGCCATGCCGTTGTGACGGAAGGGAATGTCAAAAAATTAAGTTTTGCCTTAGCACTGACCACGACGTTTTTGATTATTGAAGTCATTGCAGGATTTATGACGCAAAGTTTGGCGCTATTGTCAGATGCGGCACATATGTTCACCGATGCCGCAGCCCTTGCCATAGCATTGGTCGCGATCAAAATTGGCAAGCTTCCTGCTGACAACAAACGCACCTTTGGCTATCAGCGTTTTGAAATTTTGGCAGCCTTGTTTAATGCCTTGATGCTATTTGTGGTGGCGATTTATATTTTGTATGAGGCCTATCAGCGCTTTTCAACACCGCCAGAAATTCAAAGTATGGGCATGATGATGGTCGCCGTTATTGGTTTGATCATTAACTTAATCTCGATGCGTATTTTATTTTCCAGTTCACAAGAAAGCTTGAATGTGAAGGGGGCGTATCTAGAAGTGTTGAGTGATGCCCTAGGTTCGGTTGGTGTAATTATTGGTGCAGCGATTATTTATTTTACGGGCTGGATGTGGGTCGATACACTAATTGCGGTGCTCATTGGCTTTTGGGTTTTACCAAGGACTTGGATTTTACTCAAACAAAGTATCAATATTTTATTAGAAGGCGTGCCTGAAGAAATTGACATAGAAAAGTTACGCAATGATTTATTGGCACTCAATGGGGTAGAGAGTATTCACCAGTTAAAGGTCTGGGCAATAACATCAAAGAATGTGCATTTGACAGTTCATCTCTTTGCACCTGAAGCCGATCGTAATGCCTTATATTTTGAGGCGATTGAAATGTTGCAACATGAACATGGAATCACGGAGATGACATTACAAATCGAAGAAGATGAATGTGTGGTACACCAACATACCCAAAAGTCTGATCATGCACATGGGCATCATCAAGATGATCACGCGCATTCTCATGATGAATCACATCAGCACTAATGCTGATGTAATTTAAATGGCCGGCTTAGATTTCCCACTCATGATTACATTCGCGGCATTTCCATTTTTTCTGTGATTGCATAAAACCTTGCATTGAGATTTTAAAATCTGGCAGGTCGCGATAGAACATGAAGCCAGCAATCAAGCAAGCAATAAATACAACAACAGTCGCAGTTTGTAATGTAGCACCTGCACCGTCACCAAAAATCCACATTGCGATGCTGATAATCACCAACAGTAAAAGAATAAATACCGCAGGGATGAGGATAATCAGGCTTTTAGGCACGACAGGACGAGCAACAGGCTGGCCTGCTTGCGCAAGAGGCATAATTTTAGGGCTTTGACATTTAGGGCAACGGTATTGCATTGCAACTCCATAATTTTAATCTATGGTTTATTTTAATCAGAATGACGCAGAAAGCAAAAATACCGTAAATTTAAATCAGATAAAATTTAGGCAATAAAAAACCCAAGTCAGAATGCTTGGGTTTTTTATAAGATGATTTGCATCACCTTGAATATGGCGTCCCTACGGGGATTCGAACCCCGGTTACCGCCGTGAAAGGGCGATGTCCTAGGCCTCTAGACGATAGGGACAATTTGAGGCAACTTAGAGTTGGTTGACACCATCTCTCGGTATGGGCGCTATATTAGGGGGATAACGCCCATCCGTCAACTAAAAAATCAATTAAGCTTCATCAACTGCATCATTTTTCGGCAGTTTTAGGCTTTCATTGAGTTTTTCCCATGCTTTTGTTTCTTTTTTACTCGGACCGCCCACAATTTCAAGCGCATGACGTAAGCGAGCAAAGGTTAAATCAGGACCAATGGTTACCATCGATTGCATAACCGGTGTCGAAGATGTTGAACCTGCAATAGCAATAAAGAAGGTTGGCATGAAGTCACGAAGTTTAATATCCATTTGGTTCGCCAAATCCATAAGCGTTTGGCTGACAGTATCATTGTTCCAAGTGAACATGCTTTCTAGACGCCAAATGGCAAATTGAAGGCTTTGACGAACTTGTTCTTCGGTCAATTTTTTGCTTTCAAACTGTTCTTTGCTGAGTGTTGGGAATTGGTTGAAATAAAAACCTGCCCAATTCACTGCTTCAGACAATAAATTAATACGCGGTTGAATCGCAGCGGCGATTTCTTCCAAGGTATTACGATCTGATTTCCAAGCCAGTAGGGTATCGAGCAATTGACCCGGTGTTAAACCTTTAATCCATTGACCATTTAACCAGTTTAGCTTTTCAACATCAAAGATCGGACCGCCTAGTGATACACGTTGAATGTCAAAGTGTTCAATCATCTCAGCCAAAGTGAATTTTTCACTTTCATCTGGCATTGACCAGCCCATACGGCCTAAATAGTTCAATAATGCTTCTGGTAAAACGCCGATGTCTTTGTAGTAGTTAATTGAGGTTGGGTTTTTACGTTTAGACAGTTTTGATTTATCTGGGTTACGTAACAGTGGCATGTGGCAAAGCACAGGCATGTCCCAACCAAAATATTTGTACAATAATTGGTGTTTAGGCGCAGATGGAATCCATTCTTCACCACGAATCACGTGAGTGATTTCCATTAAATGGTCATCAACCACGTTTGCCAAGTGATACGTCGGTAAACCATCGGTTTTCAGTAGAATCTGCATGTCGACTTGCGCCCAAGGAATTTCGACTTCACCACGTAGTAAGTCGTTAAATTTACAAATTCCTTCTTCAGGCACTTTCATACGAATGACATGCGGTTCACCAGCAGCCAAACGCTGTGCCACTTCTTCTGCAGTGTGTTTTAAGCCACGACCGTCATAACGCGGTGATTCACCACGTGCTTGTTGTTCCGCACGCATTTGATCGAGTTCTTCTGCTGTTGCAAAGCAGTAGAATGCATGGCCTTTTTCAACCAGTTCCAAAGCATATTGTTTATAAATGTCCATACGTTCAGATTGGCGGTATGGTGCATGAGGACCACCCACATCTGGACCTTCTGACCAGTTCAAACCTAACCAACGCAATGAATCTAAAATCATTTTTTCAGATTCTGGCGTAGAGCGCAGTTGGTCTGTATCTTCAATGCGAAGAATAAATTCACCGCCATGTTGCTTCGCAAAACATAAGTTAAATAATGCAATATAAGCAGTCCCAACATGCGGGAAACCAGTAGGAGAAGGTGCGATACGAGTACGAACAGTCATAATCAGCTTTTAATCAGAATGTAAATTGGGATCTATTATAACGAAAAAGCCTGATCACTTAATGCTTAAATGAACTACTCGGAGCTAAAGCAACCGAGTTTTTGTAGTGCAACCTAAGTTGCACACATCTCTTTTGACGCTTCTACGGTACTGCGAAAAGAAGTTTTGACACCTCTAGTCGTCTTACGAACACCTCTACGCCCACTAGATGATAAATAATTACCATCCAACTGTGTTCCACAGTCTAAAACTAATTTAATTGCTCTGTTCTTAATAACAATTGATGCATTGTGATCTGCATTATCAGCATGTCCACAACTCACGCAATTAAACCTGTCTTGGCTTTTGCGATTGTCGTGGTGAGTGTGACCGCATGAAGCGCACTCCTGACTTGTGTAAGAAGCATGAATTGTAAATACAGCCTTACCTAATTTGACTGATTTATACGTTAAGAATTCTGAAATTCTGTGCCATCCAACATTAAGAATAGCTTTGTTTAACCCTGCTTTAGCTTTAGCCTTATTTGGAACAAAACGTCCGAACTCATCTTTCTTGGGGTTAGGCTTTTTGGTCATCTGTTTGGTATTTAGTTTCTCAAAAATAAATACCTGACCAAATCCATTAACCAAACTTCGACTTGTTTTATGAGCGAAATCCTTACGGATATTGGCTTTTTTTGCATGATGCACAGCAAGTCGATGTTTAATCTTGGCTCTACGATTTGAGCCTTTTACTTGTCGAGCAAGTCTTTTTTGCAATCGTTTAATATAACGATCTGCTTTACTTAAATGTTTCTTTTGTTCTTTACTGAAATCGAATTGCTCATGTCCTGCATGAACAGGGATGGTGACACCACGATCTATACCAACAACCACCTTTTGTAGGTGTTCCTCATTCATGTCACGTAAGCGTTTGAGGTGCTTTTCTGAGTATTTATCAGCGTTGAATTTTTTACCGTCAAATTCTGCAACTTCCACATCATCTTTATAACAGAAGCCAATGAAATATTGACCTCGTTCTTTGCTAATGTGGATGGATTTTGGCTCTTTAAACTCAGCATGAGCTTTAAAATTTAAAGCTCCGATATTGAATTTCTTACCGCCAATAAATAATTTACGCTTATTGTTTTCTACTCGAAACTCAAATAAATCAGATGTTAAATGGACAGAACCTTTGTCTGATTTTTTTTTGCGTCTTGGTCGTCCACACACACCCTTAATGGATTTTTTGAGCGTATTAAACCAATTTACGGTTGAGTTCTTTTGAATGGTGCTAGGACAGTTTGCAAGCCAAGAGCTTAATTCATTCGATTTAAAGTGAGAATATTTCTGATCTTGGGTTTCATAATAGTGATTGTATGGTGTGAATTTGCGAGCAAAACCACGATAGTATTTATCTTCATCACATTTGGCATTCCAAATAAAACGAGCACAACCCATCCACTGACTTAAAATTAGTTTTTGATGTTCAGTTGGATATGCCCTTAATCTGATGCCTGATAGCAATTAAAAAACCTCTAGTGAACAAGCTTATTTTTGCTCAAAATAAGATCAATGTAAATCTAGTGTGTGGTTAATATGTACGAGTGGAGAACAGGTAGATCATGTATTTTTAACAATATTGTTCATCTAGTATTTGTTACAAAATACCGAAGAGATGTATTAACAATGGAAATACTGACTTCTTTAAAAGAGATTATGAAAGAAACTTGCTTGCAAATGAATTGTGAACTCATTGAGTTTAATGGCGAGGATGATCATATTCACATGCTTGTAAGTGTTCACCCTAAACATTCAGTGTCTAATTTAGTGGGTAAACTAAAGGGCAAAAGCTCTTATGTTTTAACTAAATGTGCGGAATTCTCCATCTATAATCTGTGATTTAGATGGAGATGGATAGCACGCCTTTTCAGTCGGGTCTCTCTTGGTTTTGGATGTATTCTCGAATTACATCAATTGTCGCTCCA
>NZ_VPDB01000090.1:0-9824 GCF_013417925.1 Acinetobacter sp. YH12218 | reverse complement strand
AAAGAGAGCGTGTTTAATGAGTCATTTAGTTTAAATACTCCGAAACATGCGCTTGAGTGGCTTACTAAACAGAATGAACTTTCAGACAGTCGATTAAATGAGATTCTAGAGCCGATTGGCGCTTTTTCGTTGAGACAGAAAAACGAAGTTTTTTCTGCTCAACTTGAACAAATAAAAAAACAGCAAAGCCATATAGGAAAAGCATTTGAGCTTGCAGAAGCATATGTACCTAACACCAAAATTGATGTTGAGCAGGACAGAGCATCCGAACTTTTAAATCTGCCTGAATCAGATCCTCGGTTTGAGCCAGAGTGAAAACCTTACATTTTTTTTAGCATGAATTTAAGCGTTCTCTTAGGGAATCGTGTCAAAAAAAATGTAATACATTTTTTGATCAAAATTATAATTTTTTGGACACCAATGTTTCATGAAATGCTTGTATATCAATAGTTATACGCTGATTACCAACCGATTTTTTATTAATTTTGAGTCACGACCTTACATTTTTTTTAGCATGAATTTAAGCGTTCTCTTAGGAAATCGTGTCAAAAAAAATGTAATACATTGGTCAATATTCCTAGTATTTACAGGTATTCCAATTGAACAAATTGAAGAGGAAGCTGGATTGATTAATGTCGTTGAATGTGTTGAAAGTTTATCTAAACAAGATATGTAGGGGGTTAAGAAATTAAATTTCGTATAAGAGATTTTATGTTAAATAGCTAATCATGGATCAGCTAGAACAAATGCGGGGCACTTTTTATAATAACTTGCTCTGTAGTCACTTCAACAAAAATTGAAATTTTTTAATATTTGGGCGGTAATTTATTAAAAACAAAAATAATTTTAGATAAAATATCTTCTTTTTAGTGCGAAAGCATCTTGTAGGGCATTGTGAGGTATTTTTGAGTCTATAGTTAGGCTTGTATCGCTTTCCCAAAGCTCCATTGTCAACTTTGGAGTCATCATACAGACGCCTTGTTGAAGTATGAGAGTTGTTAGAAATAATGAAAAATCTTCTGGCCAATCAGCAACTATATGTATGGTTTCATAGTGATTTAGAAAACTAAATAAATTTTCTTTAAATTCTATTAAATCAATAGTTTGTTTATTTAAAACAGGAATAACATTATTAAATACCCATGAAGTGGGATTCATACATGGTAGGACTTCATAGAAGTATTTTTCATTTTCATCAACGAGAGCCATGGAAATTAGTTCTCCACCAAAACCATTAAACTCACAGTCCAAGAATAATTTCATATTTGCTGTCACCGTATTTAAAAAAAAGGAACTTGTTTTATTTCAACAAGTTCCTTTGTAAATTAAGCTTTTTTATAGCTAGTAGCTGTTAAAAACAGAGTCTGACGAGTATTAGGAATTTCTACACCGTTTTGATCTATCACATAACCATGTTTTTCCATAATTACTCTAACCATATGACCTATTGTCTGTTTTAAGCGATCAAAATCTATATTCTCTGGATTGTTAGAATTATCCTTAATCCCCTGTAGCTCATCACCAAAACGTGCTTCTAAGGTTGGAACTAAAGCCTCAAGTGCTGGTCTATCAAGGTAAGTTGCTGTTTCAAGCATTACGATAGTTTTTTCTTCATTTAAAAAATCTAATATTTTTTGTCCAAAATGGGTATTAATAACACCTTGAAATTGAGAACTAAAATTATTCATAACGGGCCTCTTTTTTAATTTATTCAAAAATTTGGTAAAATCATTAAATATCTATAATTATGAAATTAAAGTGAATTCATAATTTTTCTTTTTACTAGCTCTTTATTCTCGCTAGACAGTCCTAAGTAAACTTTGTAGATGAGATCTACAAGATCTTTTTCTAAAATATCTTTTTCATTTTCTTGCTTAAGAACATTGATTCTGAAAAGTGCATTAAGATTTTTATTATGGTTCCAGCAATAATCAGAAAGTTTGGTTCTTAAGTCTTCATAGCTATCACTACTCTCGTCCAAAGTTTGATACCAATTAGAAAGGACAATTTCAGTCTTTCGCCCATCTAAGTAAGAACGGTTTAATTCGGCATATTGTTTTGCATCCATATTTTGATAACCAATATATTTTGATGGTGCAAATAGGTATTTATGTTCATCTTTATCCCAATAAGCATACCAAGCTCTGTAATGAGAAATATTTTCTACTAGTAATGTAATAGAGCTATCTTGATCTCCCGTTGCATAAAGAGCTACTTCTGAGTTAAATTTTTTAATATTTTCAATAACTTCTTCATTGTTCATAACCAAGCGAGGTTGTTCAATCATAGTATTCACCTTTTTATTTAGTTAAACGTATTCAGCGACTCGTTGAGTACAATATATTGATGAACAAATATTAAGTCAATAGTTTTTTATCATTCATATTTAAGATAATGGTCGCTATTCGAAATGAGAGCTTAATGTTCTCGTTTTTTTCTTTTAAAATTGCTAAAATCCATGTACGCCATTGACGTATTTAATTCATGTTATTCATTGAAACCAGTATTTTTACCAAACAAATTAAAGAGCTTGTGTCTGATGAAGAATACCGTCAGTTACAGCAAGATCTTTTGCTACAGCCTGATAAGGGCGATGTGGTTAAAAATGGTGGTGGCATTCGTAAAGTACGTTGTGCTCAAGGTAACAAAGGAAAAAGTGGTGGTATTCGAGTGATTTATTACTGGGTTAATGAAGATCACCAAATTTTTTTCTTATTGGCTTATCCAAAATCAGTAAAAGATACCCTGACAGATAAGGAAACAGCCATTCTTCGTCAATTAGTGAAGGAGCAACTTCATGGATAACAATTTATTTGATGATCTGGTTTCTTCGATTGAAGAAGCAGGCGCAATTAAACGTAAAGAGATCCAAGCAAGCCGAATAACCGAGCTTGAATTACCCGATATTAAAGAAGTCCGCGAAAAAACAGGTTTAAGCCAAGTCGAATTTGCATCACGTTTGCATATCAGTGCGAGAACGCTACAGAATTGGGAACAAGGCCGTAGATACCCGACTGGCCCAGCAGCGACTTTAATTCGTATTCTAGATGCACATCCAAGCCTGATCTAAAAGATACAGGCAATAAAAAAGCCCGACATCCTGTCGGGCTTTTCTAGATTGCGTTGCTCGTCTTGCTGATCTCGTGCTGCCCATTCCTTGCGCTACTTTCTTATTCTTGTTTTTCTGGAAACATCCTGTTCCCTATATAGTCATCATAGGATTAATGCCTTGAATTACCAATCCGCAAAATCCTTAAATCTGTGTAAGTTTTAGCTTACAAAGTTGGCCTATTTTATCCCAAGAGTTGTCCGCAGAAATTGGGGATTATTTCTGAATTGTGAACCTTGCTAAATCAGGAAAAAATGCAAAAATGAATGTTTTTTGATCAATTTCATTGGCTAAAAGTTACAACTTTGCTTAATAAAAATCCGACTTGTTTCTAAGTCGGCTTTTTAGGTTTTGCGTCCCAATTTTTTATAGCATAACTTTTTGAAATATAAAACTATTTATGAGTGCGTTTCGTATAAGCTCTATTATGTTAAATAATTAAGGATAAAAGCTTTATTACTAAATAGAACAGTTGCTTAAAGCAGTATAGAGTTAAGTTTGCATTTTAATATCAAGTTGTCTTTCAGCACCGATAATCACCATACGAATCCCATTTTCAAAAATGTCATCCGCATTCATATTTTGTAAGGTATTCACTCCTTGGAGCATGAGTGGATATATAGTTGGATCGGCTTCGAATGGTGGGTCTGATCTTATTTCTTCTTGCTGCTCCTCAAGGACCCACCCAACAATAAACCTTCCTAATGTCATAAGTAATGCAACTGCTTCAACAGGAGAAAACCCTGCATGAGATAACAGCGCAACTTGGGCCTCAATCGTGTTGAAATGTCCTTGACTGGGGCTAGTTCTTGCATGTAGACGAGCACCATCACGGTAAGCTAGTAGTGCTCGACGAAAGCTTACAGAATTAGCGAGCAACCAATCTTGCCATGTCATCCCATCGATGGGTAAAGAAACTAAATGGTGTTCATTTATAATGGTTTCCGCCATTGCTTCCATTAACAAGGATTTATTCTTGAAATGCCAATATAGAGTTGGAGATTTAATACCCAATCGTTGAGCTAGCTTGCGTGTGGTTATTGAATCTATGCCTTCTTCATTCAACATATCCAATGCGGTACGCAGGACTATTTCACGTGTCAGACGTTGAGGTGCAATATCTTTTTTACTCATAAATCTATCACTGATAGGGAGTGTGTGAGAGAATATTAATTCTATCATTGCTAGAGAAGGCATTTGTGAAGAAATCATTGAGCGTGATTTTAATCACTATATTTCTGGATGCTGTTGGGATTGGTTTAATTATGCCGATCTTGCCTGAATTATTACGGTCATTGGCTGGAGCTGAAGCAGGCGGTGTTCACTATGGTGCTTTATTAGCTGTGTATGCTCTGATGCAGTTCATTTTTGCACCTATCCTTGGAGCGTTGAGTGACCGATTTGGACGTCGACCTGTATTAATTATTTCAATTGCTGGTGCAACGGCTGATTATCTCCTAATGGCTGCTGCTCCTTCTCTATTGTGGCTATATATTGGTCGTATTTTTGCGGGAATTACAGGTGCCAACATGGCTGTTGCAACAGCTTATGTTTCAGATATTACTCCAGCCCATGAGCGTGCAAAAAGGTTTGGTCTCCTTGGAGCTGTCTTTGGTATTGGGTTTATAGCGGGTCCGGTAATAGGTGGAGTTTTGGGTGAATGGAACTTACATGCACCGTTCTTTGCTGCTGCTTTTATGAATGGGATTAATTTAATAATGACAGCAGTCTTATTAAAAGAATCAAAACACAGCAATAAAATGACTGAGAAGGTTCAGGAGCAATCAATATTAAAGAAATTATCCTATTTGATCACTCAACCTAATATGGCTCCATTGCTTGGTATCTTTTTAATTATCACATTGGTTTCACAAGTCCCCGCAACTTTATGGGTTATCTATGGGCAGGATCGTTATGGCTGGAGTATATTTATTGCAGGTGTTTCCCTTGCTAGTTATGGAATATGCCATTCTATTGCACAGGTTTTTGCTATCGCCCCTATGGTAAAGAGGTTTGGAGAGAAAAATACGTTGTTATGTGGAATAGCTTGCGATGCAATTGGTTTACTTCTTTTATCTATTGCTGTTGAAGAATGGGTGCCTTTTGCGTTGTTACCATTGTTTGCCCTTGGTGGAGTAGCCGTTCCTGCTTTGCAAGCAATGATGTCCAGAGGTATTAGTGATGAAAGACAAGGTGAATTACAAGGGCTATTAAGCAGTTTTAATAGTCTGGGGGCTATAATTGGTCCTGTATTAGTTACTAGCCTCTATTTTATGACTCAGGCATCAGCTCCTGGAATGGTATGGGCATTAGCTGCAATACTTTATGTAATCACCCTACCCTTATTGCTTAAGTATCGCCTGAATAAATATTCTGGAGTTCCATAAAATATTTAATTTATTGGTTTAAAAACTAATGGATTCTATAGTTTATCTAAAATTAACATAATACACCTTATACGAAATGCGTTATAATTATCCTTATAATTCAACGCTGTAGTTTCTAGTTTATAGCCCGAGCATCCCTGTTCGGGCTTTTTTTATGATTTTTCACGTTCCACGCCTATTATTTAAGCAATGTTTCACGATTTTGATTAGCTCGGTTGAATAATGCCCTTAGCCATTCGGCAAGAAAAACCGGCTTAACCACCCTCTTTTCGGCTGCTCCGGTTCAACATGTTCCGGCACTGGAATACGCTTATTTTCTGTCTGCTCCGGAGTAGTCAATCCGTCATCTTTCGGCTGAGTTTGGATCTCTACTTCTACAGGAGTTTCTCTTGGTTGAGTAGTCAATACATCATAGTTCGACTCACTTTTTGACCTAGCATCTGTTGCTATATCTAATTTTGGGTCGATAGAACTAGTTGTATAAGCTTTTGGAGCTTCTAGTAGGCGTTGTATTGCTTCAATTTGCTCATCTTTAACGTGTAACTGATCATTCTTAGCTTTTAGTTCCTCACGTTGGAACTGCTCACGCTCATGAGCCTGTTCAAGCTGTTTTTGAAGCATGTAAACCTGCTGTTCTAATAGGTGAACTTCTGACAACTTTCGTGTTTCGGTTGTCTGTGAACTGTTTACATTTCTAGAAGGTTCACCAAAGACTCGAATAGCTTCAGAAAGATCAATTTTACCGTCACTATTCTTACTTAAATTACCTTTATTAACTTGCTTATAAATGGCTTGACGAGTTATTCCATAGAGGTTTGAAAGCTCAATAACAGATAGTGATTTCATCTTGTAATTTTGGTTGTCCATTATGTGAACTAAAATACATTAACAAACAGTCAACTGCTACATACACAATCGACCTTTATGCCTTAAAGCCTAAATTTTTAAGATGAGGAATAAGTTGTTTTTGTTTTATTGGATCTCGCAGCATATCTTTAATTTTAATAGCTAAGTCGTCATAACTTTCACCTTGTTGTGCTAGGTGAGATACTTCATGTAAGCGTGAAAGCTGATTACCGAACATATTAATTTGTGAATCTGTCAATTTATAAAAATTATTCTGTTCGGATTTATGCTCAATACTTTTTGATTTTTCTTTAAACGTGAAGTGAATGTGTGTGACTTTTCGACCTGTCTTTATTTGCTCGTAAGATACATTTAAAGGGCTATGTTCATTGATTTGATCTACAGCAGTATCAATAACCCATCTCTTTAAATCAGCAGACAATGGATATCTTTTCCCTAACTCCAACATACTTCTTAGAGATTCGATGGAAATCTCTCGTTTTCCTATGGAACGATATTGGCTTAGTAGCTCATAAATACGAATAGCATATGCGCTACTCATACCAGCAATGTCAGATAGCGAATACTTAGTGAATTCACGACTTAGATTAGAAATGAACGGCAAAATTTCTTTAGAAAACCGAATTCCTACAACGCTTTTACTTTCTAAAAATCGTATGGATTGAATCCATCTCATTTTGATTGACTCATCATCAATAGCTAAATTAATTGATCTGTCATATAAGCGGTTTACACCATCTTTTAGATCTCTATAAGCTGTTTTTTCATGAACCCCAAGTTTTTTTAAATCATCAATAGTTACGCGATAAATTTCATCATCTGTAATATCTTCAGCCCGACTAATCTTACTAATAGCTGCTAAGACAATCCGTTGTTCTGTTGAGCTGAGTTGATATGAAGCCTCAATTACTTGATTTGATTTAACTACCAATTCTTTTTTAGATGTACTCATCATTTTTAATTCGATAAACTAATTATGAGTAATATAATTCTCTCATAGTTAGTAGTCAATCCCTCATAGTTAAGTAGTCAATCCCTCATAGTTAGTAGTCAATCCCTCATAGTTAGTAGTCAATCCCTCATAGTTAGTAGCTGAAAGCCTTTCTGTTAAAGCCTTTCAGATAGCCTAAAAGATTTAAAAGATTTAAAAATAATTAAAAAGGAAATTTGAAAAATTGCCCTTGGTTTTCGCTTCGCTCAAACTCTATTGAATCTCGCTTACGCTCGATTCGTCGGGGCAATTTTTAGGTTGATATTCCCGTGAATTTAAGAAAAAGCAAAAGCAACTAGGAATTCGCTTCGCTCATAAGCTGTTTACTCGCTACGCTCGATCTAGACTCAATTTTCTACATGTGATTTACGCTTATTTAGACTTCACAGCCTAAAAAGCAGTTTTTCAGAAAGTCGAGTCGCGAATTTTGTTAGTTCACTCGTAGACACTCGTTCTGTAAGACCCTCTTATTATTTAGATTTTCTTAAAATCTTTTGATCACTTGAAAATGGTTCAAAGCCGAAGAGCTTTCTATCTCGATCGCGAGTGAGTGTTTTTTCAAGCATCGAAAAAACAGGAGCATATTTCTCGGGATCTTGTTGCATTTTTGAGAGATAGAGACCACCAATGATGATTTTACGCGATGTTTGATCGCGTTCTTGTTGGCTTCTTTGAGCCGTTTTTTCTTTTTGAGTCCGCAAATTTTTCCAGTTTTTTGCTTGTTGCTCTTGGTCTTCTCGTGTGAATTTTCTTGCTGTTGTTAAGTTTTTCAGTTTTGAGATTTCATTATCAATGTGCTGAGTTGTCTCAAAAATCATTTGATCAAGTTGGTCAGGGGTCATTAAACAATCCATTAGTTCGCTCAAAGCTTGGTTATACAACAGACCACAAAAAACCACGATTTAATGTCGTCAAAATTGAAAAATTGAGGTTTTGGTGACATACGCTGCGTCAATTTTTAAAACTGCATCATAATCCGTGAAGAAGTCCCCCTGACTTTAAGGGCGCACTTATGCAAACACTCCGTTGTTTGCCGTGCGACCCCCATTTCATCGGGGGTACAGCGGTTTTCAACCGCCAAAAAACAAAGTTTTTTGAAAATCAAAAGAATTAGTGGGGGATGTGAAAATGGCAATTTATCATTGTTCAATCAAAACTATTTCACGCGGCAAAGGGCAAGCAGTTCTTGCAAGTCTTGCTTATCGAATCGGGCAGAATTTAACGTGTGAGCGGTACGGTAAAACTTTCAAATATGAAAATCGGCAGAACTCAATTGAGCATGTGGATCTGTTTCTTCCGAAAGACACAAGCGACCTGAGTTTTTATAATCACGAAAATTTATGGAACAAAGTCGAAGCACGAGAAACAAAATCAAACTCACAACTTGCTCGTGAAATTGTTGTCGCAATTCCAGCCGAACTTTCTGAGATTGAACGCATCCAACTAGTTCAGAAACAATGCCTTTGGCTAGTTGAAAAATACGGAGTTGCGGTGAGTGTTGCATTGCATAAACCGAATGATTTAGCTGAAAAAAACTATCACGCACATATCATGTTCACCACTAGAACCCTTGAAAACAATGAATTTGGCGAAAAGATTGTATTCAAAAAAGAGCAAGTAAAAGAGTTAAGAAAAACTTGGGAAATACTTGCAAATAATGCACTTGAAAAGTACAGCACAAGCATTGATTGCCGTTCTCATAACGATGCACAAAATCCAAAAATCCCCACTGTGCATGAAGGCTATTTTTTAAAAAATCTCAGTGAGGAACAAAGAGAAGAATTCGACATTGTTCAACACAACAGAAAAGCAAGACAGCAACACAAACAACTTGAGCAAATTGAAAATGGACTTAAACAAGTTCATAAAATCGGAAATGAAAATATAATTAAAACAAAGACTTTTGATGAACAAATCGCAATTTCAGAAAAGCTGATTCATGAACTGCAGTTGAAGAAATCAGAACTTGAAGAACAGAAAAAACGACAAATTGAGCTTGAGACCCGGCGAGCTGAACCGCTTGCAGCGGCCACAGCTCCCCTGGTCCATCATTGGGGAAGTGTGGCTGATGTTGATCGACTCGAAGAAATCACTCGATTTAATCCTGATCTTTTACCGCAACTACAGGCGATCAGAGACTTTGCGAGTTATGACGTGACACAGCATTTGAAATCAAAAACTGTGAAATACGGAGTTCCGACCAATCCGCAAGATAATAGGTTCAATATTCCTGTTTATGATGTCGCTAGAGCGCCCTCATTTGCGATTACAGACGACTTTTTAAAAAACTATACTGAATATTGCAGAAATGTTTTAAACACTATTACAGCGCATTACAACGCAAAAGAGAGCGTGTTTAATGAGTCATTTAGTTTAAATACTCCGAAACATGCGCTTGAGTGGCTTACTAAACAGAATGAACTTTCAGACAGTCGATTAAATGAGATTCTAGAGCCGATTGGCGCTTTTT
>NZ_VPDB01000089.1:0-9899 GCF_013417925.1 Acinetobacter sp. YH12218 | reverse complement strand
ATGAGAAAGCCCATATAAATGGGTAGAGTACAAGTTGCTGTAGAAGCATTTTTAATTCGTCTGATCACAGATACTTTATAAAGTATTTTAATACTTTTTTGAATCCGTCAATGCGTAAGTCCTATAAGAAATAATTTTCAGTATTCTGCTGACTTAAGGCCTGCCCATCTTCTAAATTGGCTGTTTGATTTAAACTTTTAAGCCCACCACTAAACATCGCCCAACCCATTTTCGCCAAGAAAAATCCACCAACAGCCATTAAAACTTGTTGTATCCATGGAAATTGCTCAACCAGAACCGTAAAGCCCAATAAGGTTAAAACGACCCACACCACAATCCCGACAGAGATCCCCGCAATAATTTTTAAGGTATTTGCACGGGTTGTTGATGCTGCACTTTTAGCAATTAATAATACATCTGGACCGGGACTCAATTGCGCAACAAAATGAAGCGCACAGATGGTGAATAACAGTGACATGCAAGCTGATTCATTTGAATTAAAACGTGAAGATTATATCGCTTGTTCAATTTTTTTGTTGGCAACACAAGGTTTATTTTTAGGCCGTATCAAAATTTACGCAAAAAAAAAGCCGAATACACATTCGGCCTTTCATACTGAGTTAATTATTTTTTATTGACATCTTTCAGTTCAATTTGTTTCGCATCTGGCGTCACTTCACGAGCTTCACCATCAATAACGGATGAATCACGACCTGATTGCTGATTTTGCATATCTTGCATTTGACGCATCATATCTGCAAATGGGTTCTGACCTTGAGCACCGCCCATGCCTCCCATATCGCCCATCATGCCACCCATCATTTTTTCCATCATGGCTTGCTGACGCTTCATCATGGTTTTCATCATGACCGCTTTCATGGCACTTTGTACAGGTGGAATCAAAATAAGTAGTGCCATAATATCTGAGATTAGACCCGGCAACAGCAACAAGAAACCAGCCAAAATTTTAGGTAAGTTTCCAGTTAAAGCTGGATCATTACTCATTTGACCCGCTTGCATTTGCTGCATTTGAGGCATCAGACCTGATGAATATTTACGGATAATATTCATCCCTATAAAGAAGGCCGCCACGAACCAGAAAAAGACATACCACATGCTGCCGACGAGGTCGCCCACACCGATCCAGACAAACACTTCCAGGATCAAGCCTGCTAAAATCAGAAGAAATAATTTCATGAAAATTAAACAAATCTCAGTAAATTAATTTAAGGTGTTGCGTTCAACTGCTCAATCACTATCAAGCTTTTTTGACACGCTTATGTAACAATATGGGCATTATTTTATTTTTAAAGGGCAAATAGGGCAAACATGTCATTAATTATCGGTATTGACCCTGGGTCGCGCTTAACTGGTTACGGCATCATCGAAAAGGATGGTTCTAAACTACGTTTTGTCGATGCTGGCACCATTCGTACCGAAACGACAGAAATGCCTGAACGCTTAAAACGTATCTTTGCTGGTATTGATCGTATCGTAAAGTTTCACGGACCTACTGAAGCCGCGGTTGAGCAAGTTTTTATGGCTCAAAACCCTGACTCTGCCTTAAAACTGGGTCAAGCACGCGGTGCTGCCATTGCCGCTTTAACCAATTTAGATTTACAAGTCGCTGAATATACAGCACGTCAAATCAAACAATCAGTGGTCGGCTATGGTGCGGCAGACAAAGAACAAGTCCAAATGATGGTTATGCGCATTCTGAACCTAAGCATCAAACCACAGCAGGATGCAGCCGATGCTTTGGCTGCCGCAATTTGTCATGCGCATGCGTCTGGTAGTATGAGTAAAATGGCTGTACTGAATGCCTTAGGTGGTATGGCTCGTGGTCGAAGTCGTGTAAGCACTCGACGTCGATAAATAATCGTCAATTCATATAGCTCAGTAATTCATTCTGTTTTCAAAAGCCCATTCAATCTAGTGATCAAATTTAGCGAATCATTTTAAAACCGCTATAGTCTAATTCATGCATTGGAATTTCTTGCTGATCGATTTTAGTTACGTCTGCTCGTAAAGGCCCCACCAGACTGTGTTTCAGTATTTTATGAATGGCGTCTTCAGTTCCAATAATCAGTGCTTCAACTTCGCCAGTCGCTAGATTTTTCACATAGCCATTTAAACCAAGTGCAATCGCTTGCTGTTCAAACCAACGACGATAGCCAACGCCCTGCACTTTACCTTGAATTCGCAATTTAACTGCATGCATTTTAGTCTTCAACTCCTGAATGATTGACCACATGATAAACCGCTTGGGCCATATCCTGCGCTTGCAAACCACGCATCCCCGGCTTCGCCAATACATCACCTGCTAAAGCATGCAGGCTTACGATTTCGTGCAGATGAATTTGCTGATGGAATTGTGCTTTTAAACTTGCAATCATCCCTGCAAGCACATCGCCCATACCGCCTGTACCCATTCCTGCATTACCTGCGGTGCAAATCCAAAGCTGATCTTCAAGTATTAAGCTGCCTGCCCCTTTAAGCACCCATTGACCTTGAAATTTTTCTTTTAAATACTGAATTGCTTGTACACGATCCGCTTCAACTTCTGCAGTAGATAGACCCAATAATTTTGCAGCCTCACCCGGATGTGGCGTTGCATAGGTGCGTGTATTCAATTTTTCAGGTGTTTCAGCTAGAAACCACAAGGCATCTGCATCCAAAACAATTTCCAAGGTTGACTGCTGAATCAATGGAAACCATGACTGAAACTGCTGTTGTGCCCAATTGTCACGACCAAGCCCCATGCCAAAGCTAATCGCATCGACATGATCGATCAGTTGCCGAATCGCTTCTGTATTTAAAGCATTGATATCGCGTAGCATAATATTCGGTGCGCGCGCCAAAATTGCGGTGTGATGTCGTGCATCACAAACAACCGTGACCTTACCTGCACCTGCATGGAATGCAGCCTCAGCAGCCATAATCACCGCCCCACCCATTTCAGCATGTCCACCAACAACTAAAACATGTCCATAACTGCCTTTATGACCAAAAGCTTGTCGCTCAGGTAAAGTGATTTTCTGCGGTGACAAATACGCAAGTGGTTTAAGCTCAGCATCAGTCGGTATGCATGCTATCACCGAAACTTCACCTGCATATTCCTTCGCTTGGCCTGTAAATAACCCTGCTTTTAAACCCAATGCCGTAAAGGTATAATCGGCTTGAAATGCGATGGGTAAAGGCTGTCCTGTATTGGCATGTAAACCGCTTGGAATATCAATCGCAACTTTGAGTCCCGTGCATGCATTCAATCGTTGAATAATGGCTTGCCACTCGTGAGAAAGTTCACGATTGAGCCCTATACCAAATAATGCGTCGATATAGACGTCATAGTCACGCTGAAAATCAAAATGTGTATAGATCTTGAGCTTGTGATCTATCGTTTCCTGTACCGCAGAATGCAAATCTTTCGATGCCCCTATTTCAGCGGCATAGATATCGACTTGAAAGCCTGCTTGCTGTAGATATTGCGCTGTAAGATAGCCGTCGCCTGCGTTGTTACCCTGCCCACAACACACTGCAATATTTTTTAAATTTTGCTGCTTTAACATTGGAATAAGTTGCTGAGCAATCGACCATGCGACCTGCTGCATCAGACCATAACTGCTATTGTGCTGAGCAAACCAACGCTGCTCCCAAGCTTGAATACTTTGGCTAAGATAAACAGGGCTATGGTAAACTTGCAGACGCATTGTTTTTCCTTGTTATGATTATGGCCGCTTCAACTCCTGCACAAAAAATTCCTGTCGATCAATATGATCCAGAAACCCTAAAAGCATGGATTAAAGCGCAAGCCTTAAATTTAGGTTTTTCTGATTGTGTCATCGCAAAGCCAGATGCTCAAGAGGAACTCCCTCGTTTTAAAGAATATTTAGAACGTGGTTATCATGGCGATATGAAATTCCTAGAGGAAAACCTTGAAAAACGTGCCAATCCTGCACTTTTAGTCCCCGGCACACGCAGTATTATCTGTGTCCGCATGGACTATTTGGTCGAAACCCCAAAACCACGTTATGTTCCTGATGAGCCAAATGCAGCCATCATTGCACGCTATGCACGAGGTCGTGACTACCATAAAGTCATGCGCGGACGTTTAAAAACTTTGTCGAATATTATCCGTGAAAAAATCGGAGATTTTGAATCTAGACCCTTTGCCGACTCTGCCCCAGTGTTTGAAAAATCCTTAGCTGAAAATGCAGGCATGGGCTGGACAGGCAAACACACCTTACTGATCCATAAAAAATCAGGCTCATTTTTTGTATTAGGTGAGCTGTTTACATCACTCGATTTGCCTTTTGATTCTCCGGCAACCAAACATTGTGGTTCATGCACAGCCTGTATTGATATCTGTCCAACTCAGGCCATCGTTGAGCCCTATATGTTAGATGCACGTAAATGCATTGCCTACTTAACCATCGAATATAAAGGCATCATTCCTGAAGAATTACGCCGTGGCATTGGCAACCGTGTGTTTGGCTGTGATGACTGTCAACTTATCTGTCCATGGAATAGCTTTGCGCATAAAACTCAAATTGAGGACTTTTATCCACGTCATCGCCTCGACCAAGTGAGTTTATTAGATCTTTGGCAATGGGATGAAGCCACTTTTTTAAGCTGTACTGAAGGCAGTCCTATCCGACGAACAGGCTATCAAAGCTTTATGCGAAATATCGCCATTGGCTTAGGCAATGCACCATACAGTTCAAATATTGTTCAATCATTAAAAAATTCTCGCGAAAAACATGACGCGATTGTGCAAGTTCATATTGATTGGGCAATTGCAGAACAAAACTCAAAAATGCTTTAAGGGCTTTTATTCTATATTTTCCAGATCCTTACAAAGTTTTCTTTTAAGCTAAAACTTAGTGACGCAATCAAAGAAAATTGATTTTTCAGCTTAAAATAAACATTGCAGCGATTGTGCTGACATTTAACACAACTTTGTAAGTATCTTAAATATCAAAACTTCTTTAAAAAAGCCATTTCAATGCACTTTAGCTAAATTTCAATGTTACAAAATAGTCTTGGAAGTCTGCAAATTTTACGTATGATGATCTGCATTAGGCAGAAAATATGGATTATTTATGAGCTACCGAAATGACTGGACACATCCAGAAATACAAGAGTTGTATCAACAACCATTGATGGATTTATTATTCCAAGCACAGACCATTCACCGTGAATATTTCCAAGCCAATCATATTCAAGTCAGCACCTTACTTTCGATTAAAACCGGTAAGTGCCCTGAAGACTGTAAATATTGCTCTCAGTCTGCACATTATGACTCTGGATTAGAAGCTGAAAAACGTCTGGCTGTGGAAAAAGTCATCAATGAAGCGAAAGCTGCGCTTGCCTCAGGTTCTTCGCGTTTTTGTATGGGCGCTGCATGGCGCAATCCACATGAACGGGACATGCCCTATGTGCTAGAAATGGTGCGTGAAGTCAAAGCGCTGGGACTTGAAACCTGTATGACCCTTGGCATGCTGAATCAGTCTCAAGCAGAGCGCCTACATGAGGCAGGCTTAGATTATTACAACCATAACCTCGATACCTCTCGTGAGTATTATCCCAATGTCATTAGCACGCGTAGCTATGATGACCGTTTAACGACGCTAGACTATGTTCGCCAATCTGGAATGAAAATCTGTAGCGGCGGAATTGTGGGCTTAGGTGAAAGCCGTGATGACCGTATCGCCTTTTTGATGGAGTTGGCAACGCTGCCGATTCATCCTGAATCCGTGCCGATTAATCTCCTTGTCCCTATTCAAGGTACCCCACTTGCAGAGGTTGAGAAACTTGATGTGATCGAATGGATTCGCACCATTGCAGTCGCACGGATCATTATGCCAAAAAGCTATATTCGACTCTCTGCAGGTCGTGAATCCCTGAGTGATTCAGAACAAGCTTTGGCATTTATGGCAGGTGCAAATTCACTCTTTTCTGGTGAAAAACTGCTGACCACGCCAAATGCAGGCGAAGGCAAAGATCAGCTTTTATTTAGCAAACTCGGTTTAATCGCGGAACAGCCCAAACCAACTGCTGCACAGCTTTCAACTGATGCCATGCAAATGGCTTAAAACCCAAGCCCCGAACATCGGGGCTTAGTTTTATTGAATGATCAGTGGTAGGTTTCAATGTGCAATGCAAGAGATGGTGCGAATAAATGAATGGTTGAATCACCATGAGTATGGAAAATATATCGATTACTTCGCAAAGTTATGTGCTGTTATTAAAATTCCATAGCCTGCATTTAAATAATCCCCTTCACGAATAATGTCTTGACCATTAGCATGTTGAACCACCAATTGCTGCTGAATCACATCATAATGAAAAGATTCAAAGCAATCCTGATGTTGTAATAACCATGCAATGGTATCTGCCATATTGGCATCGACGGTATAACGCTCGGCTTGAAAATCTTTACTCATATCTGCATAAAAACTGTGAATGTATTTCTATTTTAATGATTTCAATATTGACCGGCATTAAAAAAGTGAGCTTTCGCTCACTTTTTTTGGCTGAGACTCTGCATTACTTTGTCACACCGCACTTACGACATTCCTTGTGCGAACCGATTTCTTCCATTTGCTCGTATTCGTAAATATGCATGCAAAATAGTTTTCTGAATAATTGAAGCATGTTGTTAAAACTCCCGTTTATTTATTAATGTGCTTCTGAATATTTCGTCCTGAAATATTATGATCATGCCTAAACACGCCATAGCTAATTTATTATCATATTTTTCCAATGAGTCAAATATCTTTACTTTAAAATGACACAATTTCGGATAATCGGTTATTTTTAAGCCTGCCTTATATTCACCTGAGTTCTAAGGATTTTTATTAATATCAGCATCACAGATATAGATTAATTTTCAGCAAATTTCGCACAAAAAAACTCTCCCTTAGGAGAGTTTTTTCAAATAGATGATCACATGAGTAACGTTATTCACAAGCCCAGATTTAAACGTTCTGACTGGCAAACTTCGCACGTGCAGCATGCAATTTTTTATAGCTATCAATCAGACGTAAATGACGATCTAAACCTTCAAGTTGCATATTGGTTTCAGTTAAACCGTAGAAGCGAAGACTGCCATCCATTGAACCAATCACTGCATCCATACGTTCGTCACCAAACATACGACGGAAATTATGTTCATAGTCATTGAGATCTAAGTCATCGTCCAATTCAACTTCTAAAACCACATTCATGCATTGATAGAACAAACCACGTTCGACCGTATTGGTGTTGTATTGAAGGAAGGTTTCGACCAACTCTTTTGCTTCTTCAAACTCTTGTAGCGCAATATAGATCAGTAGTTTGAGCTCAAGTACCGTTAATTGACCCCATACGGTATTATCATCAAACTCAATCCCGATGAGCGTCACAATATCCGTGTAGTCATCCACTTCAAGCTCTTCTAAGCGCTCAACCAGTGACACTAACTCGTCTTCATCTAGACGATGAATATTTAAAATATCTTCACGAAAGTCCAAAGCTTTGTTGGTATTATCCCAAACCAAGTCTTCAACCAAATACACTTCAGAATAACCCGGAACCAAAATACGACATGCCGTAGCACCTAGATGCTGGTAGACCGCCATATACACTTCTTTGCCCATGTCTTCTAGAATCGCAAACATCGCTGCAGCTTCTTCTGCATTGGCATTTTCACCTTCTGCAGTGAAATCCCACTCTACAAAATCATAGTCTGATTGTGCGCTAAAGAATTTCCAAGACACCAAACCACTTGAGTCAATAAAGTGTTCTACAAAGTTATTTGGCTCAGTGACTGCATTCGAGCTAAACGTTGGTTTTGGTAGATCGTTTAGACCTTCAAAGCTTCGGCCTTGTAGAAGCTCGGTTAAGCTACGCTCTAAAGCTACTTCGAGTTTAGGGTGCGCACCAAAAGATGCAAAAACCCCACCAGTACGTGGGTTCATTAAGGTTACGCACATCACAGGGTACTGACCACCAAGTGAAGCATCTTTTACCAATACAGGAAAACCTTGTTCTTCTAAGCCTTGAATACCCGCAACAATACTTGGATATTTGGCTAAAACCTCTTCTGGTACATCTGGTAGAGCCAATTCACCTTCTAAAATCTCACGTTTGACCGCACGCTCGAAGATTTCCGATAAACATTGCACTTGAGCCTCAGCCAAGGTATTCCCTGCACTCATCCCGTTTGACAAGTATAAATTTTCAATCAAGTTTGATGGGAAATACACTGTTTCACCGTCGGACTGACGGACAAATGGAAGAGAGCAAATACCGCGTGCTATATTTCCTGAATTGGTGTCATATAGATGTGTGCCTAATAACTCATTTTCTGGGTTATAAATTTCACGTGTATAGTCATCTAAGATTTCAGTAGGTAACTCGCCTTCTGGGCCGGGTTGGAACCATTTTTCATCTGGGTAATGCACAAAGTCAGCATTGGCAATCTCTTCACCCCAGAACTGGTCGTTATAGAAGAAGTTGCAATTGAGACGTTCAATAAATTCACCCAAAGCCGAAGCTAATGCGCTTTCTTTGGTTGAGCCTTTACCATTGGTAAAACACATGGGCGATTGTGCATCACGAATATGTAGAGACCAAACATTCGGCACGATGTTACGCCATGACGCGATTTCAATCTTCATGCCTAAACCAGCCAAAATACCTGACATATTGGCAATGGTTTCTTCTAATGGCAGATCTTTACCCGGAATAAACGTGGTACTGTCTGACGCTAAATTTGGCATAAGTAAAGCTTGTGCATCTGCATCAATGCTTTCTACTTCTTCAATGACAAACTCAGGACCAGTTTGAATCACTTTTTTAACCGTGCAGCGGTCAATTGAACGCAAAATACCTTGACGGTCCTTTTCAGAAATATCCGCAGGTAGTTCAACTTGAATTTTGAAAATTTGCTTATAGCGGTTTTCAGGATCAACAATATTATTTTGTGATAAACGAATATTATCTGTCGGAATGTCTCGCGCCGCACAATACACTTTTACAAAATACGCTGCACATAATGCTGATGACGCTAAAAAGTAGTCGAATGGTCCGGGAGCAGAACCATCACCTTTATAGCGAATAGGTTGGTCGGCAATTACCGTGAAGTCATCAAATTTGGCTTCTTGTCGAAGGTTATCGAGATAATTAACCTTAATTTCCATGTGGGCACCTAAATATTCTTATGTGTCAGTGCAACACATAAAAATGAAAACATAAGCCGAATAACTGTAGGACATTGACTTAAAAATGTGAGGCCAGTACCAATCTAAGCGCTTTTGGGCACGGTACTGACAAGAATGGGCATTATTATAAGGTTATTTTGACTGTTTGATAACTTTTGTCGTGATTTACATCACGATAGAATCCGGCACTTTGTGCATTTTGGTCGAATCCAAGCTCAACTGCTGCAACTACAGCCAATTTGTTGTGTTAGTGTGCAGCCGTGAAGAAAAAGGCTTGTCTTTTAAAAAAATCTTCGCTAGTATGCTTTGCGTCTGAACTTGTTGATAAATAACACATTCAGAATATAGGGCCTATAGCTCAGTTGGTTAGAGCAGCGGACTCATAATCCGTTGGTCCACAGTTCAAGTCTGTGTGGGCCCACCAAATTTTAAAATCATATACACTTATATGACATATAAACCCTTAATTCTAATAGAGTTAAGGGTTTTTTATTATCACTAACAAACTTATATACACTCATATAAAACTCCCCTCCTTGTATCCTTGCTTGTATCCTTAATTAAAACTCTCTGTACACGACAAATTTCATAGGATCCTTGTCCTATCAGGCTTTTTCTTTCTTAAAATTGCTAGCACTTTCTTAAATTCTTCTTTTTTTCCAAAACCAATCAAACGTAGAATAGCCATTTGAA
>NZ_VPDB01000088.1:0-9988 GCF_013417925.1 Acinetobacter sp. YH12218 | reverse complement strand
GAATAAGGATTTAATCATTAAGCAGCATTGGATAGCTGCGTCGGAGTAGGTTTGATTTCGCCCTTGTTTGCCTTTTGATGGAGCATACCATTGCGTAGCAGGATCAAACCAAATGGCAATATTTCCGAGACTCATGAGTGCTCGGTTATATGCGGGCCAATTGGTTGTGCGATAGATTTTGTGTGTAGGCTTCTTCATTTGAAAATTATATCGCTGAAAAAGCCTTTACAGATAGGTTTGTGCAACAAAGCCGCTAGCAGCTATAATTTCAGCTGCAACTTTCTCAGCCGCATCAAGATTAATATCTGAAACAACAACTTTTGCCCCTTGTTGAGCAAGAAGCAGCGCTGTACTTCGCCCAATACCCGAACCTGCACCTGTAACTAAAGCCACTTTATTATTAAAACGTGTTGACATCATAAACCTCTCTTTTTTATAAAATGAGCATGTGAGCCATACTCGTGCTTGAAACGTTTTAGACCCTATTTCTGCACTTGAATTGCAAATTGAACTACATGACATTTTCCGTTATGTAACTTGCCTTCATGACGTTCTTGTTCTCCCACATAAAAATGATAAAGATGATCATTTTTAAATACTGAAAGAAACGACATTGGATCGTACAAATAGTTAATATCTTTCGGACCACCGGTTTGATAATCAATCTGCTCTTTAGAATAAATCTCTCCAATAAACCAGCCATTGTTTGTCAATGCTTGACGTATCCCAGTGAGAACATTGAATTGAGTATTTTCATCAAAATGCCCATACACACACATCACATTTTGATAACACTCTCTTGGCCATTCGACATCATTGAGATCAATATTTCTAAGTGTGAATTCAAAACCAGCTTGCTGGGCTTTTGTAGATAAGTGTTGCATAGCAACTTTTGAGTAATCCCATATTTCTGCTGAAAATGAATCATTTTGCTGTTTCGCTTTATTAGCCAAATAAAGGATATTCCTCCCCTCACCCTCTGCTATAGCAAGAGTTTTTCCCACAATTGGAATCTGATCTGCTATCTGTTGAATAAAATGATTGGGCGAAATGCCATACAGATCCTGTGTTTGCGAATAAAGATTATCCCAATGCTGATTCATATCTTTTCCCAATGATTGAAAAAATTAAGCTGTGAATTCTTTAAATGCTTCCAATGCATTAGCGGCATACATCAATGAAGGACCGCCCCCCATATAAACTGCAACACCAAGCACTTCCTCTAATTCTTGCAATGTCATTCCCATTTTGACTAGGGTTCTGACATGAAAACCGATACATCCATCACATCGTGCTGCAACACCAATCGCTAAGGCAATCAGTTCTTTTGTTTTAGGATCAATAACACCATCTCGCATTGCAACTTGTGACAATTGATTAAAACTTTTCATTAAATCAGGAGAATCCTGCG
Source organism: Acinetobacter sp. YH12218 (assembly GCF_013417925.1). Lineage (NCBI taxonomy): Bacteria > Pseudomonadati > Pseudomonadota > Gammaproteobacteria > Moraxellales > Moraxellaceae > Acinetobacter > Acinetobacter sp. YH12218. Next base: position 8,577 of record NZ_VPDB01000088.1, on the reverse strand, counting down.
CTAATGTCTTTAAACTGCCTGAAATATTTTGAGTTAATTCTTTGTACTTCATGATTTTCTCACTTGAATGTCCATAAACTTAAGTTAGACTTAAAATAGAAATCTAGTTATTTCTCTACTGGATAACCCTGCTCTAGCCATGCTTGGAATCCACCCTGAACAGATTTCACCTGAGTAAATCCCATATTCTGTAAAGTATCTGTAGCCAGAGCTGATCGGCCACCCGTCCCACAAATCAAATAAATCGGCTGATCTTTAAGATGTTCTAGTGCTTGCAAGGTATCGCAATGATGGCTCGCCACAGGATGCTGGTGAATTCTCATTTCTAAAACACCACGAGGATAATTCACGGCTCGGTCTATCGCTGCAGCCTGAAATTCATCTGGTTCCCGAACATCAATCAGAATGGTTTTATGGTTTTTCATGGCTTCAAGTAAGTCTGCGACCGTCACTTCTTGAATTCGGTTTTTTGCCATTGAAATTAATTGTTCTGCTGTTTTCATTACTCTTTACCTCTTCCGATCTTTAGAAATCTGGTCTCTGATTAAATATTCATGTCTTTAAAATGCAGTTTTTAAATTTGGCTCTAATCTCTTGCTTGTATTAAGTTATGATGACTGTAGAAATTAAATAAAATGCTACGCTTATGACAGTTATGGCAAAAACCTTTTGGATTTGACTATTCTTAACTAAAGGCATCAAACTTCGACCAATCAACATCCCAGCCATGCAAGCTAAAACGAAAGTCAGCGTGACCGAAACGGGGTATTGAAAACCATCTAAAATATGAGCTGAAATGCTGACACCACCTATCAGGAAAATAATCATCAACGAGGTCGCAACAATACTGCGCATATCAAGATCAGTTACTTTACTCAGTGCTGGAACAATCACGAATCCCCCACCTACCCCAAGCAAACCAGTCAATAAACCTGCCACGACACCAATGGCACCGAGAGACAATGCAGTTTTCATGTTCCAAATCAGACGACCAGTTGTTTGGTTAACTTTACACAGCACACCTGTATGGTCATTCACTTTTTTAAAAAAAATCCGGTAAGCAACCACGAGCATGACTAAACTGAATGCTAAGGTAAGCCATACAGGAGAAATTATTCCTCCCAGATGCACACCATAACGTGCTGAAGGAATGCTAATCAGTGCAATCCAAAGCGCAGCCCGATAGCGTACTATCTTCTTAAATAAGCCTTCAAATGTTCCAACCAAGGCAGATAAAGTGACTGCAAGCAAGCCAACAGGTGCAGCTTGTGCGACCGTCCATCCTTGACTTGCCATCAGTGCGGGTACGGCCAGAATGCCACCACCAGCACCGGTTAACCCAAGCAAACCACCGATGGCCAGTCCTTCAAGTATTAGCATCCACATCGCTACTGCCCCCCCTCTATTACCAAACCAATTAAACAAAACTTGTTGTTTAATCTTAAAATTTGCCTATTTGAAGTAATTCAGTGGAAGTTTTAAATAAGAAACACCATTCTCTTCGGGTTCAGGGAATTGTCCTGCTTTCATATTGATCTGTATCGAAGGTAAAATCAGTTTGGGCATACTTAAACCCGCATCGCGCTTATTACGCATTTCAACAAAATCATCTTTGGTCGTGCCGTCGTGAATATGGATATTCTGATTTTTTTGAGTCTGAATATCCGTTTCACACATATAGGTATCGCGCTTTTCTGGCAAATAATCATGGCAGAGAAATACACGTGTTTTCTCAGGCAGTTGATACAAACTTTGTATTGAATCAAAAAGGATTGATGCGCTTCCCTTCGGGAAATCACAGCGCGCTGTTCCATAATCTGGCATGAATAAGGTATCACCCACAAACACGGCATCACCGATGACATAACTCAGGCAAGCAGGCGTATGTCCCGGTGTTGGAATGTTATAGGCATTCAATGTTCCGATTTGGAACGACTCATGATCTTCAAATAAATAATCAAAGAGCTGCTGGGCATTCCATTGTTTAATATCCAGATGATAAATCGCACCAAAGGTTTCCTGTACAATGCCAATTTTCTGGCTCATGGCAATTTTGCCACTTAACTCAGCTTTGAGATATTGTGCAGCAGTCAGATGATCAGCATGTACATGGGTTTCGAGAATCCACTCAACCGTTAAACCCTGCTCTTTAATATAGGCAATAATTTTATCGGCATGAATAGTTGATGTACTTGCTGATGCCGGATCATAATCCAGAACGCTATCAATAATGGCGCAGGCTTTGGTCGCAGGATCACGTACAACATAACTGAAGGTATTGGTATCTTCGTGAAAAAAATCTTTTACTATAGGTAAGTTTGACATCGTTAAGCTCCTGACCATTTACGGTGAATCCATACACCCACCAGCATTGCTACAATAAAATAGAGCACTTGATAGTGGCTCAAACCGATCAAGGTAAAACTTGGTGCCGGACAGATGCCGGCAATGCCCCAACCTGCACCAAATAAAACCGCACCCGTGATCAGCTTCTTATCTATCTGATTATTTTTAGGTAAATCAATAGGTTCATTAAATACTGTTTTCGGTTGTGCCGTACGTAATACTTTCTGGAAAGGAATAAAGGCCACCGCAATCGCGCCCATCATGACAAAGGCCAGACTAGCATCCCAGTCACCAAACAGATCCAAGAAATCGAGTACTTTTTCCGGATTAGACATGCCTGATACCATCAGCCCCACAGAGAACAGTGCACCAAATAAAAAGGCAAACACATTTTTCATTTTAGAATGCTCCTGTGATATGACGGATAGTATAAACGGTGACAAAACCTGTAAACATAAAAGTCATGGTCGCGATGATAGAACGCTTAGACAGGCGACTGATGCCACAAATTCCATGACCACTGGTACAACCCGAACCCAGACGTGTCCCAAAACCCACCAGTAGACCTGCCACAATCATCATCAGTGGGCTGGCATTCAATTCGATTTCAGGTTGTACAAACAGACCATAAATAAACGGTGTGAGAATCAAGCCTGATAAAAACCAGATTGCAGGTGTTTTAAACATGGTTTTTGAGTTTAATACTTGCCCAATCAAACCACTGATTCCTGCAATACGGCCATTGACGTAAAGATAGCCAACCACGGAAAGCCCGAGCATTAAGCCGCCAATAAATGCGATGAGGAAGTCATGCATGATGAATTAATCCCTACATAATATACTTTTTTATATTATATAATGAAAAATATTAATCAAGCAGTTTTATGGTAAATTATGTAAACTGCACGGGCTACATCAAAAGTTGTGAGGACATTTATGGATATGATTGCTGAAAATGCCAAAATTGATTTTTCTCAAGTCGATTTCGTCAGCCAATGCCTGAAAGTTTTGGCCAATCCTGATCGCCTGAAAATCTTATGTGTCCTGGTGGATGGGGAAATGAATGTTCAGGAAATTGAAGAATCCACTGACATTCATCAACCTACACTTTCACAACAACTGACTGTCCTACGTAAGGCTGACATGGTCAGCACACGACGTGAGGGTAAACAGATTTTCTATCGTCTGAGTGATCCCAAGGTCTTAAGTTTGATGCAAAAGCTGTACGAGCTGTATTGTGCGAATTAATCCGCTTAGTACAGCCAAAAAGAAATGATCAGAAGCAGTAAACCTTTGTTTTTTTAATACTCTTAATATGGAAAAATCTTGTACTCATTTTTTCTCTAGATTAGATTTAGTGAACTAAATCTGAAAAATATTTTATTCAAATTACACAGGGTTATAATTTATCGATTTACAAGTTTGTTCTTATATCGTGCTAGAATTTTGAGGTCTACTCAATGTTTTGAACTGCTTTTACCAGAAGAGTGATCTACATTCCGGCTCATTCCATCTCGTGTTTGGAATCACTCTGAATTCTCCCATCCACCAAATTAATGGTTCGATCACAGGTCGCCGATAATCTAGGATCATGAGTCACCAATAAGACTGCACAGTCATGTTCGCGATGTACTTTACGAAATAATTCAAACATTTCCGCAGCAGTTTGAGTATCCAGATTACCTGTCGGTTCATCGGCCAACAATAGTGCAGGCTGAGTAATCAGTGCACGTGCAATCGCTACGCGTTGCTGCTGCCCTCCAGAAAGCTCATTGGGTTTACGGTCAGCGAACTTATCTAACCCTACAGCGGCCAATAATTCATGGGCATATTGCAACGCAAATTGATCTGGCTTGCCTTGCTTCAGCATTAATGGCATGAGTACATTATTTAAGGCAGTAAAGGCCTGTATAAGATGATGGAACTGAAACACAAAACCTATACTATTGCCACGTAACGCTGTCCGAGCCGTATCATCCATACGGCTTGTCGCCTGACCCAACAAGTACAACTCACCACGACTAGGCTGATCTAATAAGCCAAGAATATTCAGTAAAGTACTTTTGCCTGAACCAGAAGGACCAATTAATGCAGCAAAGTCATTACGTTGAATACACAGATCAATCCCATGTAATACCTCCACTTCATTAGGTTGCCCAACATTGTAGGACTTTCGTAATGCTTCTAAACGCAGTACTTCCTGAGATGGATCAAACATGACGAATTGCCTCCACAGGATCGAGTGCAGCCGCCCGACGGGATGGTATTGCAGCAGCCAAAACCCCTGTCAAAGTCGCTAAGAATAATGCCGACAAGATAAGCTTGATTGAAATCGAAATATAAAACAAACCAGGACCAAACTGATTAAATCCCCAGATCAAACCATAGCTGACTACACTACCAAGCATGGAACCAAGCAGACCAAAAATTGCTCCCTGAAATAAGAAAACTCTTAAAATTTGCGCTTGTGTCGCCCCAGTCGCACGTAAAATACCGATTTCCCGAGTCCGTTGCACCACACTCACCGACATCACACTGGCAATACCAAAAGCGACTGAAATCCCCACAAAAACAATAATCATGTTGGTCGAAAGGCTCTGAGCGGTAATCGCATTCATTAATTGAGCATTGGTTTCAATCCAGCTTTCTGCTTTTAATCCTGTCAGGCGTCCGACTTGCGAGGCAATTTGATCCGCCTTAAAAATATCCTGAATCGTCAGATCAATCACGGTCACCCCACCCGGCAAATTAAGTAAAGATTGCGCCTGTTTCAAATCCAGATAAACATAGCGCGCATCCAATTCACGCACGCCCAGTTCAAATATTCCAGAGATATTCACCACCGCATTTTTCTGTTGCCCAGTATCTAACCTTAATTTGCTCCCGACTTGCACACCCAAATCTTTGGCCAATTGACGCCCAATTAATACATTATCTGCACTGACCCGTAATTCACCACTCACCATATATTGCTTTAACGGAATAATCTGTTGATAACGTTCAAGATTGATACCAACTAAAGCAACTGATTGAATCGCATCTCCGCGCTGTACAAATGCAGGACCAGAGACCACAGGAGAAACCGCCGTCAACACTGGCAACTGATCTAAAGTCTCAGTAATCTGCTGCCAATTATTAATAGAGCGTAAGCGTTGCGCACGCTGATCTTCTTGTAACAACTGAAGTGTTCCTGCTGCTGGTGGCACAATGTGATTCACCTCATCTGGTGAAAGCAAACGAATATGCGCCTGCGTCCCTAAAGTCCTTTCTACAATATTCGATTGTAAGCCCTGAATTAAGGCGCTAATGAACACAATGACCGCTACCCCCACCGCGACGCCAATGGTAATCATCATCGACTGTGTGCGACCCTCTCGCAAAAAACTGATTGCGATGGTCCACTCTGCCCAAAGTCGCCCAAAAAAGTTTTTCAATCGAATTTCACCGGTAATTCATTTTTGCTATTTGTCGGATGCGTTTGATTCTGCAAGACACGTTTAGTTTGCTCTATTCGGACACGAGTTCCATCTTTAAGCACTGATTCTGCATCGGTAAGGACGTGATCACCTTCTTTCAATCCAGCTACAACTTCCGACATGACCAAACCACGTAAACCCAGTGTGATAGGATGACGTTGAATTTTTCTATCTCTTACTAAAATAACCATAGCCTTGTTGCCACTTATACTGCTTAAAGCATCATTTGGAATGACCATGGTTCGCTCGCGCTGGTTGGTTTCAACATTTACCGATACCGTCATGTCTTGACGCAAAAAATCAGGGACTGGATCAACTGTTAATCGAACGTCTACTGTGCCACGTTGAGCATCAATACTTGGGGCAATAAAATTAATATGGGCAGGAAAAGGTTGATCTGGATAGGCATCCGTAATCACTGATGCTTTTTGTTGTAAAGCCAGCAGTGGTAAATTTCGCTCATCAAATGGCACTCGTATTTCAGTCGCACCATCCAGTGCAATAGTGAACAGAGTCTGACTCGGTTGCACCAAATCCCCTGGCTCAACATTACGGGTTAAAATAATACCTGAAACTTCTGCGCGAATTTTGGTCTTGGCGAGTTGCGCTTGTAATGCAGCGAGTTGTTCACGTAATTTTGTCTCTTCAACTTTATCTGGGGCAAGTGAAGCAACTTTTAATCGAGCTGATTCCAAATTATTACGGGCGAGTTTTTCTGCCTCTATCGATTTCTCCCTTTCCTCTGCTGATAATATTCCTAATTCGGTATTTCGTCTGCGTACCGCCTCTCTTTGAGCCTGTTCTAATTGCACTTTGGCATTCGCTAAATCGAATTCTGCTTGCGGACGTCTAGTGGTTGCGAGTTCCTTTAATTCAGCTTCTGCCTGCCGCACCTGCGCTGAAATTTCATCAGATTTCAGTACTAAAAGAACATCCCCTCGAGAGACCCGATCTCCCTCTTGAACCAAGCGCTCAAGAACAACCCCTGTAATTTCACTACCAATCTGAGTCCGAGATACTTTCTCTACCCGTCCTGAAGCAACAACTGTCTGAATCAATGGACTAGATACGACTTCATAACTAGGTAACAATGGTCCTTGCCACCAGCGATATATAGCAAAACTGACGAGCAAAACCAGTAGTATGATCATGATCCAAGGCTTATAACGGGTAACAAGCAATTCCATTCTCCAAGCCAGATTAAAGAAAAGTTTTTGAATTGAATAATTAATGTCTAGTTAAATATATATGAAAATTTAGTTACAACACACCAAATTAAAAAAGCACACCATTTTTATTAAATTATTTTCTCTTACTGTTATAGTTTTTTCATAATTTTGATTAAAAAAACAAACAAAAAATAAACCTATATTTCTATATATTTCATGATTTTATATAAAATAGGACTTACGCAGTATTATTTATAGATTCTCTGTGGTAGCAGATGATTTTTATCGAGAATAAAGTCATCAATGAAGTCTTTGATGATTGGTCTAAATAATTTCTTCTGCCAACGATATACATTTTCAAAGATCCGCTCAAACTGGTTCTTTTGTATCTCGACGTAGGCCATTAAGGCTGAAAAAATATGATTCAAAATCAGTTTAGATCGTCTCACTTGAAACTTTTCAATATGACAAACTTGTTTAATCACCCGGTGATATTACTCTATTTTCCAATGACTTGAATGTAATTCATGAAAACCCTCAAAGGACAATAAATCATCTTCATCTTGATACACAATATAAAACCTCTGCTGTTCTTTTAACTGAGTCTTAAATAATTGTACAAAGCCAAAATCTTTGAGCCAGACCACTTGACCCTGATGGAAATCTGGCAATAAACGCAGTTGAAACCATTGTCCTTTTTCTGGGGAAACCTTACGGTTACAGTCGATACCAAACATAAATCGAATACCATATTTTCTTATGGTTTTTAGATTTCCAGTCGATGAATACCAACTATCACCTGTAATAAATTGAATCTTTGCACCCCAACTGAGTACTTCACTTAACATCTCCATAAAGTAATCATTCTTGGTTTTACTTTGAGATTTGTCATAAAATCGGAAATTAATTGGAATATTTTGACCATTTTGATCTGTCGCATACAAGGTAATGAGATTAATACCCTTGACAGATCGGTGGTGTTTGCCTGACCAAAAATAGCTAACTAAGTCCATATGCTGACTATACGGTTTATCTAAAACAGTATCATCAATACTGACTATAAGTTTATTATTATCAATATGTTGAATTGCTTCTTGATATAGGTCGTGAGGTGTGTAGTCTTCACGCTCTAGAAAGCGATTTACACTATCATGCGAGATGTTATAAGTCTCGGCAAGTTGTGTGCAGCTAATAGAGTTCGGTTCTGTCATGAGAAAGCCCATATAAATGGGTAGAGTACAAGTTGCTGTAGAAGCATGTTTAATTCGTCTGATCACAGATACTTTATAAAGTATTTTAATACTTTTTTTAATCCGTCAATGCGTAAGTCCTAAACTATTGATGTTACTATACTTAGCCGTCTAGTTTCCCTCCGGCTTGATATGCTATTTTTATGATCACAGTCAACCATTCCTTTACTTACTGTATGCTAACTGCACGGCGGGTTTGTTATTATTTATTCTCTGTACACGACAAATTTCATAGGATCCTTGTCCTATCAGGCTTTTTCTTTCTTAAAATTGCTAGCACTTTCTTAAATTCTTCTTTTTTTCCAAAACCAATCAAACGTAGAATAGCCATTTGAA
>NZ_VPDB01000087.1:0-10305 GCF_013417925.1 Acinetobacter sp. YH12218 | reverse complement strand
ATGAGAAAGCCCATATAAATGGGTAATGTACAAGTTGCTGTAGAAGCATGTTTAATTCGTCTGATCACAGATACTTTATAAAGTATTTTAATACTTTTTTGAATCAGTCAATGCGTAAGTCCTATATTTTTTAAAATACTGTTTAAATCTCTCATCTTTTGCATAGCACCCTCAAATCACATCATTATATTTTTTAGGAAACTGCCTTCCCAAACTCAATTTAAGAGAATTATTTAAATAGTCAATTTTATTTAATCTTTGTTTTTAAAAGTTTTTCTTAAAGTGTGATGCATTAAACTTAAACATAAAAAAACCAGCTCGAAAGCTGGTTTTTTTAAAGCTGCCTAAATTATTTAATTTTGGCATGATCTTTTAGATAACGTGTGTAGTCATCAAATTCTTGTTGACCACGAAGCTGTTGATAAAGTTTTGTTAACTCATCTAACTGCTCACCCGTTAATGCCGCATCAGATTGTTTGTTCACTGCAGTCACAGCAACCACAACCAATTCATTTGGTAGATTAGTCGTAGTAACAGACCAATGACCTGCTTTCGGCGCTTTTACACTAAATGCAGCACGTTGAATTTCGCGTTTTAACAAACCATCCGCACGAGTGAATGTACCCGCATTTTCAAAGTTTAAACTGCCTTTCGCAACTGAAGCAGCAGGTTTTGCAGCAAACTCTTTTAATGTCGCTTGAATTTGGGCTTTTGCAGCATCAGACGCTTTCTTTTCAATCAGCTGAGTTTTCACATGCGCTTTCGCTTCAGCTAAAGTTTGAACACCCGCAGCATGATAGTTACGCACTTTCACCCAAACCACATCACCGTTTTTCAACTGAATGCTCGATGAAACATTACGTTCACCATTTTTAACATCATCGTTAAACAATTTAACTTTGACGTTTGCATCACTTAAAACTGGATGTTGCGATGCTAATGTTAAGCCATTCAATGATTGTACTTTTACGCCTTTCACTTCTTGACCCACGACATCAAGGGCATCACTGCTCACGACCATGTCATTGAGGCTGTTTACAGTGTCAGAAAAAACATTGGCTTTTTTCGAAGCAGCGACTTCTGCTTGCAGACGTGCTTTTTCTTGTTCAAATGAAGCCACTTTTACAGCTGGCGCCACTTTTTCGATCAAGTGATAACCACTGTCTGTTTTCACAGGAGCTGTCACTTGACCAGCTTGAGCACCTTCAACTGCTGCATCAAATGCATCACCAAATACACCTTTTTCATAAGCAACCAGTTCACCACCTTTTGCTTTAGATTCCGGATCTTCAGAGAATTGCGCTGCAGCTTGGTCAAAGCTTAAACCCGCTTTAATTTTAGCTTGAACACTTTCAGCCAGTTTTTTAGCTTCGGCATCTGAACGATTGTCCGCAGTGATCATGATGTGCTTAACGAGTGGTTTAACTGACTTCTGTGCATTCTCAACAAAGCTGTTATACGCTTCTTTCAATTCAGCATCAGTTGCAGCTTCTACTGGTGCAGTAATATTGGCAGGTGTTAATACGACAAAATCAGCATCAACACTGGTTGCTTGCTTAAATTTGTTTTTATGCTGCTCATAATAAGCGGCAATTTCAGCATCAGATACTTTTACATTTTTCTTGTAATTTTCAAGATTAATGCTGGCCAACTGAATACTACGTTGTTCCGTTTGTAAGTTCGCAATTTGCAAGATATCAAGCTTACTCACTAATGCATATTCCATAAATGTTGTAGACAACATTTTTAAAGCATGGTCTTTACGTAAGTTATCAATGAATGTGCGGTTCGTCATACCAATCGATTCGAGGTATCTCCCAAACGCTTCATCAGAAAATTGACCATTGACTTGGAAGCTTGGCTGCTGATGAATCATTTGCACAATTTGTGCATCACTCAAGCTAATGCCTAATTTATCAGCTTGTTGCAATAACAATTGGCGTGAAACCAAAGTATCCATCGCTTTATTGCTAATGAAATTTTGATTCAATAATGTTTCATCACCCTGAGCATATGCCAGATATTGTTCTTTTAATGAGTTCGTCAGTGCTTCGAGTTCTTTTTGAGAAATTTCAGTACCGTTTACAGTCTTTGCTGCATCTTTAGATCCACCACTAAAATATCCTTCAATACCTACAAGTGCTAAAGGGGTCAAAAACAAAACGAGCAAGACCTTGCCCAGCCAACCCTTAATGACTTTACGAAACGATTCCATAAGTATTCCAATATTTTATTTGCGGTGAATTTTAACCGAAAACCCGAGATGAATGAATGCGATATATCAATTAATCACATTTACCAATAAAAAACGCGCCAAATAATGGCGCGTCTCATGTGCTTAATAAGATTAAGCTACAGAATCTTTCAAGCCTTTACCAGCTTTGAAGCTAGGAACTTTGCTTGCTTTGATTTCTAAAGTCGCACCAGTTTGTGGGTTACGACCAGTACGTGCAGCGCGCTCTTTAACGCTGAAAGTACCGAAACCAACTAAAGTAACTGTATCACCAGCTTTTAAAGCATTGGTAACTGCAGCAATTGTAGCATCTAAAGCTTTACCGGCATCGGCCTTAGATAATCCCCCATTTTCGGCAATTGCATCAATTAATTCTGATTTATTCATGAAAATTACGTCCTCTTAATATCGTTTATTTAAGGTTCAAGAATTTGTATAAAACGCCATAACGCCTTTATAGCAATGCTTTAGGGTTAAACGCAATACTCCTCAACCTCTTTTTATAGAATTTTTTGACGAAAAAAACCTTGAAAATTCGATAATAGTAAAAAAGTTAGTGTTTTTTTAGTATTTCGGCCCTCAGTTGGGCATTTTCTTCGGCCAATAGGTCAACTTTAGTATGTAATTGAAGTATAAGCCTTTCTACGTGCTGTAAATCCTTTACAGTCACCAATCCTAAACGGTTTAAGGAATGATTAACACCATTATCTAAAATTTTTTCTACTTTATCTTTCGTATCAGTTACAGATTCTTTGGCTTTTTCTGAAACTTTTTCGACAGTTTGATCTGCAATATCAATCGTTTTGGACTCAAGCTCCTCTCCAACTTTGACTAAAGAGTCAAAAAGCTTATTTCCTTCACCCTCAGCACGTGAAAAAGCACCTAATCCAGCCAACCAAATCTGTTTGGTATATTTGCGAAAATCCATTTTAGAGCGACGGTCAGAATGACTACGTACGCGAGTTTTAGCCGGCTTTTCTGCTTTTTCTTGTGCATCATCAATTATGCTTTCTGTATTTTCCATAATCCGCACTTCTCCTGATTATTTTATGTGCACAGCAACATGTGATTCTTCATTTTAACAACATAATAGCAAACATATGACTTGATAGATTGATTAAACTGTTCTACAAAGCTGGTGAATTACCAACTTTTTGGTATATTCTAAGTTCCTCTAGAGCAGGATGCTCAGTTTCCAGTGCTTTCAGATTTTAACAAGGACATTTTTTTTATGAGTGATACGCAACAAACACAAGCTCAACCACATTTGTTGCTTACTATGACCCTGATTGTTTTAGAAACGATTTTTACTTTCATTTTAAAACATGACCGCGTTGTAGCATTACAAGCTAAAAAATTTGTTGATCAAAAAGTCGCACTTAAGATAAATAGCTATATCCCTTATTTTGATTTTTATGTTCAGTTTACTGAACACGGTATTCTTTTCGACACAAAATCCCCAGATAAAGCGATCGACCTTGATGTCCGTACGACACTAATGGATTTGGTGAAAATCTTTGTCTTTGGTAATCGTAAAAGCATCAAAACCATGCGTATCGATGGTGATGTAGTTCTAAAAGATGAATTTCGTGATCTGGTTTCATTATTTAGTGTGCCGAAAATTTTATCTGACTGGAAACACTGGCTGTCTGAACCTGTCGAAGAAAACGATATCGTTGCGTCTAAAAAACGTATTGCCCCACTTTTAGAAAAAATCGAACAGCAACGCTCAAAAATCAACACGCTGCAAGTTGAAGTTAAACAATACAAAAACCGTATTAAGCGTATCGAACGTCGTCAAAAACGGATTAATATCGCTTTTAGTCTAATATCTGTTCTTTTAATAACGTTATTAGTGTATAATGTGTGGTTCAAATAAATATATAATTTTTCAGACAAAATAAAACAAATAAACAATCTCAAAAAAACTTGACTATTTTAGTCAGGATTCATAAAATCTGCACATCTAGACTTAACATGTGTATCGAATCATGCGCTTAACAACTCGCGGTCGCTACGCAGTGACTGCTCTACTTGATCTAGCTTTGCAGCCAACTGAACAAACGATCACTCTTGCAGAAATTGCAGCTCGTCAAACCATTTCAGTGGCCTATCTTGAGCAGTTATTTGCAAAATTAAAGCGTCACGGCTTAGTTTCCAGCATCCGTGGAGCAAACGGTGGTTATCACCTTGCTCGTAGTGCTGAAGACATCACTGTTTTGGAAATTATTGAAGCTGTAAATGAAACAGTTGATGCAACCCGTTGTGACCACAAAGGCAACTGCCAAAATGGTGCAATGTGCTTGACTCACGATTTATGGCAGGAACTCTCCCACCACATTGCCGATTATCTTGCAAAAATCACCCTTGCTGACCTTGTAGCACGCGATAACGTTCAAACCGTATCTATTCGTCAAAATTCAGCAAACTTTGATTCAGCCCTTTTATCGGTTACAGGTATTTGACATGAAGCGTCCTATTTATCTTGACTATGCAGCAACTACACCTGTAGACCCTCAAGTCGCAGAACGTATGATGGAATGTCTAACGTTTGACGGTACTTTTGGTAATGCAGCTTCTCGTTCTCATGCTTACGGCTGGCAGGCAGAAGAAAAAGTAGAATATGCACGTGAACAAGTTGCTAATCTAGTAAAAGCTGATCCACGCGAAATCGTTTGGACTTCTGGTGCAACTGAATCTGACAACCTTGCGCTTAAAGGTATTGCTCAGTTCTATGCATCTAAAGGCAAGCACATTATTACAAGTAAAATTGAACATAAAGCAATTCTTGATACTTGCCGCGAGCTTGAAGAAGAAGGCTTCGAAATTACTTATCTTGAGCCAGAAGCAAAAACAGGTTTAATCACACCTGAAATGGTTCAAGCAGCCCTTCGTCCAGATACAATTCTTGTATCTTTGATGATGGTGAACAATGAAATCGGTACAACTACAGATGTAGCTGCAATCGGTGAATTGACTCGTGCAAACAAAACTTATTTCCATGTAGATGCTGCGCAAGCTGCTGGTAAAGTAGAAATTGATCTTTCAACAATGAAAGTTGATTTGATGAGTTTCTCTGGCCACAAAATCTATGGCCCTAAAGGCATTGGTGCTCTTTATGTACGTCGTCAACCACGTGTACGTATTAAAGCGCAAATGCACGGTGGCGGTCATGAACGTGGTATGCGTTCAGGTACGCTAGCGACTCACCAAATCGTGGGTATGGGCGAAGCGTTCGAACTTGCAGGCAAAAACCTACATGCCGAACAAACTCGTATTCGTGTACTTCGTGACAAACTTTGGAATGGCTTACAAGGTCTTGAACAAGTCTTCCTGAACGGTCACCCAGAATACAACGTTGCAAACTATCTAAACGTCAGCTTTAACTTTGTTGAAGGTGAATCGTTAATGATGGCACTTAAAGATTGCGCAGTATCTTCTGGTTCTGCATGTACATCAGCAACTTTAGAACCATCTTATGTACTTCGTGCATTGGGTCTTTCAGACGAATTGGCTCACAGCTCGATTCGTTTCAGCTTTGGTAAATACACCACTGAAGCCGATATTGACCATGTACTTGAAATTACTAAAGCAGCAGTTGAAAAACTACGTGATCTTTCACCGCTTTGGGACATGTACAAAGAAGGTATCGACCTTAATTCTGTAGAATGGGCTGAACACTAATTCATCCCGGTGAGATAGCTTTTATTTTAAGGCTATCTCATTGATTAACGTAATTTCACCCCCATATTAATCTTAAGGCTGACCCCGAGGTTTGGAGAAGCGTCATGGCTTATAGCGAAAAAGTAATTGATCATTACGAAAACCCTCGTAATGTTGGTGTTTTAGACAAAAATGCAGAAAACGTTGGTACAGGTATGGTCGGTGCACCAGCTTGTGGCGATGTTATGCGTCTACAGATTCAAGTTGATGACAATGGCGTAATTGAAGAAGCTCGCTTCAAAACTTACGGTTGTGGTTCAGCAATTGCATCTAGCTCATTAGTAACAGAGTGGCTAAAAGGCAAAACTCTTGATGAAGCTCAAGCAATTAAGAACATTGATATTGCAACTGAACTTGCACTTCCACCAGTAAAAGTACACTGCTCTGTACTTGCTGAAGATGCAATCAAAGCTGCTGTAGAAGACTACCGTAGCAAGAAAGTAAAAGCTTAATTGTTTACGTGTTTTAAAAAAGATTAACGGAGTTTTCATGATTCATTTAACTGAAAATGCTGCAACTCATATCAGCAATTACATCAAGAATCGCGGTAAGGGTGAAGGCATTCGCGTTGGCGTGAAAACTTCTGGCTGTTCTGGTCTAGCTTATGTACTTGAGTTTGTCGATGATATTGACACGCATGACCAAGTATTCGATCAGTTTGGCGTAAAAGTATTTGTTGACCCAAAAAGCCTAGTTTATCTTGAAGGTATGGAGATGGACTATGTGAAAAATGGTTTAAACGAAGGTTTCGAATTTAATAACCCAAATAAAAAAGGTGAATGTGGCTGCGGCGAATCGTTTACGGTTTAAGCCTTTTCCACGCTCCTTTTTCGCATTAAAACAGTGTAAAATTCACTGTTTTAATTGCATTTAAAGCAACACTTTTTGCACCTCTATTGCGGACACCATCTCCCATGAATCATTTTGAGTTGTTTAACTTACCTGTAGCACTCGATATTGATTTAGCAGTTTTAAAATCTGAATTTTTAAAGTTGCAGCAACAATATCATCCAGATAAAGCCGAAGACAAAGATCTAGCCCTGATTAAATCCAGTGAGATTAATCAAGCATTTAAAGCTTTATCCAATGTTGATAGCCGCGCTGCATATCTCTTAAGTCTCAAAAAACAAGATTATCACCTTGATCAATCGATTAGTGATTTTGAGTTCCTACAAGATGCCTTAGAAATTCGTGAACAGTTAGATGAGGCATGCTCTGCTGATGACCTCACTTCACTTAAAACTGAAGTTCAGCAATGGATAGACGGTTTGGTTCGTGAATTTAAGATTGATTATGACGACGAAGACTGGGCAGAAGCACGTGATACCGTACGTAAATTACGCTTCTTCCAAAAAGTTATGGCTGACATCGATAAAGCTGAAGATCGCTTCTTAGACGACGATAGCTTTGATTTAGACGATGATTTTTAATTTATTTTTTATATTTGACGTTCAAAGGATGTAACACACATGGCTCTCTTGCAAATTGCAGAACCTGGTCAATCAAGTGCGCCGCATGAACACCGCATCGCAATTGGTATCGATCTTGGGACTACACACTCTTTAGTAGCCACGGTACTTTCTGGTAAAGCGAAAGTGCTTAACGATGAACATGGTCGTGTGTTACTCCCTTCTATTGCACACTATGGCGAATCCACTACGCAATATGGTGACGACGCAAAGGCATTCTTAACGACTGATCCTAAAAACACCATCGTTTCTGTAAAACGCTTTATGGGTCGCTCTAAGACAGATATTAAATTCCAACACCCGTACAACTTAGTCGGTGAAGCGAATGAAATGCCTGCTTTTGAAACTGCACAAGGTCGCAAAACACCAGTTGAAATTTCTGCTGAAATTTTAAAACAACTTAAAGACCGTGCAGAAAGCAGCTTAAACAATCCAGTAAATGGTGCTGTCATTACTGTGCCTGCCTATTTTGATGAAGCACAGCGTCAAGCAACGCGTGATGCAGCACAGCTTGCAGGCTTAAATGTACTCCGTCTTTTAAATGAACCGACTGCTGCGGCAGTGGCTTATGGCTTAGACCAAGACACCAATCTTGCACATGATCAAAACTATGTGATCTACGATTTGGGTGGTGGTACTTTTGACGTTTCAATTTTACGTTTCTCTCAAGGTGTTTTTGAAGTTCTAGCAACGGGTGGCCACACGGCGCTTGGTGGTGATGACTTAGACCGTCTGATTGTAAAATGGGCAAAAAAACAACTGAATATTGAAACTTTAGATGATGCTGAATATGCCCATTTCATAGTTTCTGCTCGTAAAGCAAAAGAAGCATTAACTGAGGCTGAATCTGTAGAGCTTAAAGTTCTTGATCAATCATTGACTTTAGACCGCCCTACTTTTGAATCCATCATCAAAGTTGCTTTGGATAAAACCATCAGCGTTTGTAAACGTGTCATGCGTGATGCCAAGCTTGAGCTCAGCGATATTCAAAATGTGGTATTGGTCGGTGGTTCTACCCGCTCGTATGCTGTACAAAAAGCTGTTCAAGATGTCTTCAATCAAGAACCGCTCTGTACTATTAACCCTGATGAAGTTGTGGCCATTGGCGCGTCGATTACAGCGAACCAACTTATTGGTAACTCTAAAGATGGTTCACTGCTTTTAGACGTCACGCCGCTTTCTTTAGGTTTAGAAACCATGGGCGGTTTGGTTGAGCGCCTTATTTCGCGTAACACAGCCATTCCTGTGGCGCGTCGCCAAGAATTCACAACCTATCAAGATGGTCAAACAGCAATGTTGATTCATGTTGTACAAGGTGAGCGTGATTTGGTTGAACATTGCCGTAGTCTAGGACGTTTCGTGCTTCGTGGTATTCCACCGATGACTGCCGGTCAAGCGCGTATTGAAGTGACTTTCCAAGTTGACGCAGATGGTTTATTGACGGTGTCAGCCAAAGAAACCACTTCTGGTGTGCATGCTCAAATTGACATCAAACCTTCTTATGGTTTATCTGATGCCGACACTGAACGCTTACTGATTGATGGTTATAAGTTTGCTGAAGAAGACAAAAACTTACGCCATCTTCAAGAAACCAAAGTGGAAGCAAAACGTGAACTTGAAGCACTTGATCAAGCACTTAAAGTAGATGCTCAACTTCTCAGCCAAGAGCAACATAGTTCCCTCACTGCTGCACGCACAGTTTTAGATGCTGCACTTGAAACGACAGATATCAAAGCTATTGAACATGCTGTAGAACAGCTTAAAATACATAGCGATGCATTTGCTGCAGCTCGTATGAATCAGCACATTGATGCCGCATTGAAAGGCACAAAACTCGATGATTGGTCAAACTCAAATTAATTTATAGGTCAAGATTATGCCACGTATTAAAGTACTGCCTCACGCAACAATCTGCCCAAACGGCGCTGAGTTTGAAGTCGAAGCAAATGCTAACCTTTGCGAAAGCATGTTAAAAAACGGCATCAAAATTGAACATGCATGTGATATGTCTAAAGCATGTACCACTTGCCATGTGGTTGTACGTAAAGGTTTTGATGGTCTAGATGAAATGGATGATGTCGAAGCAGATCTTCTCGATCGTGCTTGGGGGTTAGAACCAGACTCTCGTCTGTCATGCCAAGTAAAAATTGAAGATGAAGATTTAGAAATTGAAATTCCCAAATACACCATCAACCATGCTTCAGAAAATCATTAATTTATAGATAATTTTCTATAATCAAAAAGCCAGTTCATCGTAACGTAAGCGTCCGCTGAACCCCATGCCTATTTTTTAATTCGATTTAGGTTTCCAGCGGTGTGGTAGCAATTCTTCAATCTGAGTCACTTTATGTGTCGGCAACCTTTTCAGCACATCACTTAAATAGGCATAGGGATCCAGCCCATTCAGCTTTGCTGACTGGATTAATGTCATAATATTGGCTGCTCGCTGACCGCTGCGCAGCGAACCTGCAAATAACCAGTTCTTACGTCCCAACGCCCAGGGGCGCATCTGGTTTTCCACCCAGTTATTGCAAATCGGTAGATTGCCATCATCCAGATAGCGGCTTAAAGCTGGCCAACGCTTCAGAGTGTAATTGATCGCCTTGGCGGTTGGAGAACTCGATGGCACAGTCAGTTGATGTTGGTTGAGCCATTCATACAGTTGTTGCATCACCGGTTGACTATGCTGTTGTCGGTATTCGCGGCGCTGTTCTGCTGTACCATCGGTCTTTTTCCTGAGTTCTGCTTCTATGGCATACAGTTTCTGAATCAGCACTAATGCCTGTTCAGCGACCTGACTTTTTTTGGTCACATGCAGTTCATGGAATTTACGACGCGCATGCGCCATGCAGCCCACCTCAATGACCTGACCTGATTTAA